>CAMPAJ010000099.1 GCA_946631805.1 uncultured Eggerthellaceae bacterium | reverse complement strand
GGAAGTGCTCACCTGGGCGTACCATTGCCAGAAGACGAGCCCGATGCACTTCAAGCCGACCGACGCGCCGCAGTACTACCGCATCATCCGCCAGCTGTGCGCGCAGGAGGGCCGTGAGGTTTCGCCTGCGACGTACGGCATGGAGGCCATGACGCGCGGCTGCCTGGGCGGCGTGACGTTCGCCTTCATCAGCCATGTAGGCGATGTGCAACCCTGCGGGTATTTCGACATGCAATTGGGCAACGTGCTCGAGACGCCGTTCTCGCAGATTTGGGAAACGTCGCCGGTGTTCGACGACCTGCGCCATTACGACCGCCTCGAGGGCAAGTGCGGGCTGTGCGAGTACAAGGGCGTATGCGGCGGCTGCCGTGCGCGCGCCCTCGCGGCTACGGGGGATTACCTGGCTGAGGAGCCGTACTGCGCCTATGTTCCGCGCAAGGAGGCGCGCCGGCGCGTGCTCGAAGAGATCCAGAGCGAGTTTCCGCTGGTGCACGACCCGTACGGCGAGCTGGCCGATCGCTTGGGGCTTGCGCGCGAGCAGGTGCTCGATTCGGTGGAATCGATGCGCGCCGATGGGACGATTCGCCAGATTTGCGCATCCATCGCATCGAAGAAGCTCGGCCACACGTCAACGCTCGTGGCAGTCAGGGTACTGGGCGACCAGGACGCCGTCGACCGTGCCGCCGAGTTGATCAGCGCTCATCCCGAAGTGACGCACAACTACTACAGGGAAGCGGAATTCAACATCTGGTTCACCGCCATCGCCCCCTCCCAGGAGCGCCTCGCCGAGCTCGTCGAGGAGGTCGCTGCCGAAACTGGCTGCGATGACATCTTGAACCTGCCCGTTACCGCCATGTTCAAGATACGCGTCGACTTCAGCAAGCATGGCCAGGAAGCCCAGGTCAAGCCGTTTCCGCATATACATGCGCAACAGGGGGCCTCCTGCCATGAGACGCCCTGCTCGCCCGACGTTTCGGAACGCGTCGCGAGCGCCCATCGCAGGGCGTTCGGAAAAACGTCGTTCAACATCGACGATCCGTTCGATGTTTCGCTGGTTCGCTGGATGTCCAAAGACGTGACCGGAGAACATCCATTCCAAGATGCCGCGCGGTATGTTTCCGACCAGATTGGCGAGGCGGTAGACGAACAGCGCATAATCGTGCGCGTGGAGCAGTGGAAATCAGAGGGACTCGTGCGCCGTTTCGGGGCGTTCGTGCGCCATCAGAACCTCGGCTACGCGTACAACGGCATGACCGTTTGGAACGTCCCCGAAGAGCGCATCGTCGAAATCGGGTACGTGTTCGGCCACCTGCCCTTTGTGTCGCATTGCTACTGCCGTCCGTATTCCCAGAAGTGGCCGTATAACCTCTACACGATGGTGCACGCCAAGACCCAAGACGAGCTCGACGAATTCGTAGGCCAGATGAAGCAGATGAGCGGCCTGGAAGCCCGGGTGCTCGTTTCGACGAGGGAATACAAGAAAGAGTTGCCGACGTTCTTCGGCTAGGGCCTGGTACGTGGGCGCTGCCTTCGGGTCGGACGTGATTCTTTTGTATTCGCGATAGCGCTGGTACAGCCACAGCATGCAGAGCGGGGCCGATTTGGCGACCCCGCTCTTTTTGTTATCCCGTATACTGGTCATAGTATGCTCAGGAACCCTTCGAAGAGAGGTGGGCGCTATGGCATTTGACACGAGCAAGGTTAGCAAGCTTGGCTTTGGTTGCATGCGCTTCATCGGGCGCGAGGACGATTCGATAAACGTCGAGGATACGTGCGCGATGATCGACGCGTACCTGCAGGCGGGCGGCAACTACTTCGATACTGCCTGGGCTTATCCCAACAGCGAGGCGGCCTTGCGCCGGGCGCTCGTGGAGCGCTACCCACGCGATTCGTTCTACATTGCCGACAAGTGCGTGGCCTGGACGCACTGCAACAGTGCGGACGATTTGGAAAAACAGCTGCAGGAGTCGCTGGCCAACTTGGGCGTGGAGTATTTCGACGTCTACCTCATGCACAACTTGGGAGGCAATCGCACGGCGGCGTTCAAGAAGTACGACGTGTGGGAGTTCGTCAAGGGCGTCAAGGAGCGTGGACTGGCCAAGCACATCGGGTTTTCGGCCCACTGCACGCCCGAGGAGCTCGAGCAGTTCATCGTCGATTACCCCGAAGCAGAGGTCGTGCAGCTGCAGCTGAACTATCTGGACTGGGATAGCCCCTCGTTCCGCGAGCGCGAGTGCGTCGAGGTCGCCAATGCGCATGGTCTTCCCATCGTGGTCATGGAACCGGTAAAAGGCGGCCTTCTGGCCGACCCGCCCAAGACCGTTAAGGACATTCTGGACGAGGGCATGCCCGACGACTCGTATGCCACGGCAGCCTTGCGCTTCGCCGCCAGCGTTCCCGGCGTGTTCACCACGCTCTCGGGTATGAGCACGCTCGAGCAGGTGCAGGATAACTGCGCGGCATTCGCCGACTTCAAGCCGCTGAGCCCGTCCGAAAGCCATGCCATCGAACGTGCGCAGCAGGCTATGAGCGAAAGCGGCATCGTGCCGTGCACCGGCTGCGACTACTGCGCCAAGGTGTGCCCGCAGGGCATAGGCATCTCGGGCGCGATGACGGCCCTTAACTACTACATCAACTTCGGTGATGCGTACGCTGCAAACTACCAGCTGGGGTTCGTCGTGCGCTTCAACGGCGGAAAGAAAATGCCCAGCGAATGCATTCGCTGCGGCAAATGCGAGCAAGCGTGTCCGCAGAACATTAAAATCCTGGAGTGCTTCGATCGCATCGAGAAAGAAATAACGCCTTTCTTTAGGAAGAACGTGTTGATGAAGCCGTAAAATATATGACTAAGGGGACTGTCCCCATTGTCAGCCCCCATTGTCATATGCGTGGCATTCTGGTTGCGAGTCATAGGAGCGTTACGGTGTTAGAGAGTAGCGAGAGATTCCGCACGGGAAAGAGCAAGCGAAAGATACTCGTCGTCGACGACGAGATGATCAACCGCGAAATGCTCGGGGCCATGCTCCAGGAAAAATATGAGGTGCTGTTCGCGCGCGATGGGGCAGAGGCGTTGGAGGCCATCCGCCGGAACGCTGATGACCTGTCGCTGGTACTGCTCGATATCCTGATGCCGGTCATGTCCGGCATCGAGGTGCTCAAGACCGTCAAGGAAGATGCCGAGCTTGCGCGGGTGCCGATTATCGTAGTCACGGCTGAGCGCGAGACCGAGGTCGAGAGCCTGAGGCTCGGCGCCATCGACTTCATCCCCAAGCCGTATCCTTCCCTCGACGTCATCGAGGCGCGCGTCAAGCGCACCATCGAGCTTTCGGAAGACCGCGACATCATCCAGTCGACGGAACGTGACGAGCTCACGGGGCTGTTCAACCGGGAGTATTTCTATCGCTATGCCGAGCAGTACGACCAGTTCCACAAAGACGTTCAGATGGACGCCATTCTCGTCGACGTCAACCATTTCCGCATGATCAACGAACGGTATGGAAGGGCCTATGGCGATGAGGTGCTCAGGCGCATAGCCGAGCAAGTCCTTGGCTTGGTGAAGGAATCCGATGGCATTGTCGCCCGCGGGGAGGCCGATACGTTCATGGCCTATTGCCCGCACAGGGACGATTACCAATCCATCATGGATAACGCCTCGGTTCAGCTGGTAGACGACGGCTCGACCGAGAATCGCGTGCGTCTGAGGATGGGCGTTTATTCCTGCGTCGATAAAACCATCGATATCGATAGACGCTTCGATCGCGCCAAGATGGCGGCCGATACCGTCAAAGGAAGCTTTACGCAGAATATCGGCTTCTACGATGAGGAGCTGCACGAAAAGCAGCTGTTCGCCGAGCGCTTGATCGAGGAGTTTCCAGCGGCCATTGCGGAGCGCCAGTTCGGGGTGTACTACCAGCCAAAGTTCGACGTCCGTCCCGATGTGCCGGTCCTCATAAGCGCCGAGGCGCTCGTGCGCTGGGTGCATCCCGAGTTGGGAATGATCAACCCTGGCGCGTTCATACCGCTCTTCGAGGACAACGGGCTCATCCAGCGACTCGACGAGTACGTGTGGAAAGAGACGGCCCGGCAGATTAGGGAGTGGAAGGACAAGCTCACCTATTCGATACCCGTATCGGTTAACGTGTCGCGCGTCGACATGTATGACCCGATGCTTGCCGAGACGCTGCTGTCGGTCGTTGGGGGCGAGGGGCTTGCGGCAAGCGACCTGCTGCTCGAAGTGACCGAGTCGGCCTACACGCAAGACTCCGCGCAGATCATCGAGTCGGTCGAAAAGCTCAGGGGGCTCGGTTTCGAAATCGAGATGGACGACTTCGGCACTGGGTATTCGTCGCTCAACATGATTTCCAACCTGCCCATCGACGCGCTGAAGCTCGACATGCAGTTCATTCGCAACGCGTTCGCCGAAGGCGGCAACACCCATATGCTCGAGGTGATAATCGGCATCTCCGATTACCTTTCGGTGCCCGTCATCGCCGAAGGCGTCGAGACCGAGGAGCAGCTTCATGCGCTCAAGGCGCTTGGATGCGACATCGTTCAGGGCTATTTCTTCTCCAGGCCGGTCCCCGCATCCGAGTTCGAGCCGTTTATTTTGCAGAAGAAGGAAGCCGATATTGCCGTCGCAAGCAATGCTGAGCAAAAGCAGGCTGCCGAGCCTTCGGCCTCGGTGCCCTTGCCGTCTGCGGAGGTGATCGATGCGGCGACCAAGTCGAAACTCGACTTGCTGCGCGGATCGAAAGAGGCTCCTAAAAAGGAGCTGAACGTATTGAGCCATGCATCCGAAACGACGCATGACGAAGTAGCCGAAAACGCATCAGCGGCCGAGGGTGCATCGCATGAAAAAGTGCATACCGGCATCCAGTTGCGTACGGCGTCGATTTTCTTCGTTATCCTCGCCCTTATTGCCGCGGCTGCACTCATAATTTCTGATATCGCGGTTACCAGGGGATATCAGCGCATGGTTGAAGCGAGCGACCGATACGTTTCGGCTCAGCTCGCTGCATCGAACATGGAATCCGGGTCGGATTACCTCACCGATCGCGTTCGCTGCTTCGTCGTGACCGGCGACGTCAGCTATCTTAAGGACTTTTTCGAAGAGGTCGAGGTTACGAAGCGGCGCGATAAGGCCGTAGAAGACCTTGAACGACTTCTTGGAGGTACCGAGAGAACGGCGCTCGATAGCCTTAACACGGCATTGTCGCTTTCGAATGAGCTCATCGATTTCGAGAACCATGCCATACGTTTGATGATCGAGGCTGGCGACTATAGTCCGGCTGACGTTCCCGATGAGATTATGTCCCTCGAACTCAGCCCCGAAGACAAGGCGCTTTCGAAGGAGCAGCTCAAGGAGCGAGCCCAAACCCTGGTCTTCGATAATAACTACATGCATTACAAGGATCGCATTCGCGAGAACGTGGCTCAATGCACCCAAGCGCTTATCCGCTCTTCCAGCCAGGAACTCGACCAGTCGTCTTCGCAGCTCGCGCTGCTCGTGAACATCCAGACGGCTATATCGATCGTGTTCCTGCTGATCGTGCTCGCCATGGTGGCGATGGTCACGCAACTGGTCAGAAAGCCGCTTTCCAGAATGGTCCATAAGATGCAGCTTCAGGAATTTGTGGAACCGACGGGCGTCGAGGAGCTGCGCTTCGTCACGCGTACCTACAACACGATCCTGAAAGAGAACGAGGAGGTTCGCGAGAGGCTGAGCCATGAAGCTTCGCACGATGCTCTCACGGGCCTTTTCAACAGGGGCGCATACGACTTGCTCATGGAAAGCGCTGACACCGAGCACATGGCGCTCATTCTTGTCGACATCGACCACTTCAAGTCGATAAACGACACCTATGGGCACGCGATTGGCGATCGGGTGCTCAAGCGGGTCGCCGCCATATTGCGCAGCAATTTCCGCTCTGTCGACATCATCTGCCGAATCGGTGGCGACGAGTTCGCAATCATCATGACCCGCGTGAACAGCTCTTTGCAACAGCTCGTCTTGAACAAGATCAATCGCATGAACGAGACGCTGCAGCGTCCGAAGGACGATTTGCCGCCGATATCGCTCAGCGTTGGCGTGGCGTTTTCGGACCGCGAGAATCCACAAGGAGATATCTTCCGCGATGCCGATACGGCGCTGTACCGCGTCAAGGAGGCGGGTAGGAACGGCTGCGCGATTTACGAGTAGGGTTGCGTTGCTGTTCTTGGATTTGGGTTGCCGTCCCGCCGCCCCTGGAGCTCGGGGTGGTGGGTCTTTCGCTTGGCCGTGGGCTGCCGTCCCGCCGCCCCGCGAGGGGGAGGCGGGGGCCGTTCGCTTAGCTTCAGCGCATTCCGTCCCGCTGCCCCTGGAGCTCGGGGTGGTGGGTCTTTCGCTTGGCTTCGGCTAACCTAAGTGGATTTCAGGGACAGTGCCTGCAGAATCG
>CAMPAJ010000098.1 GCA_946631805.1 uncultured Eggerthellaceae bacterium | reverse complement strand
AGTCGGGGCACACGAACTCGCCGTCCTCGTTCTTCTCGAGGTCGCTCTCGGCGTAATACGTTTCCTCGTGCACGCAGTACCAGCCCTCGTAGCTGCCCTTATACAGGAAACCCTTCTCGTACAGGTCGTTCCAGAATTTCTGCACGGTGCGCGTCTGGCGCTCGCTCGACGTGCGCACGAAATCGGTGTAGGTAATGTTGAGCAGGTCCCACGTATCGCGAAACGCCGGCTCCATCGAGTCGCACCACTCCTGCGGGCTCATGCCCTTGGAAGCGGCAGTGTCGGCAACCTTCTGGCCATGCTCGTCCATGCCGGTGACGAACCCGACGTCGTACCCGTTCATGCGCTGATAACGCGCCACGGTGTCGGCTGCGATCGTCGTATACGCCGTCCCCAGATGCGGCGCCGCATTGACGTAGTAAATAGGAGTAGTAAACGTGTAAGTGCCTTTGGACATATGAGCCCCTCCTTGTATCTGCAAAGAAAAAAGTCGATGAACAGTATAGGTCAGCGAGGGCGAATGTGGCGCGACGTGCACCTATACCACACCTTGCCCAAACCCGAACAAACCCGCTCGAACCGAGACCTGCGATTCGCGGGTTTTTTGCGCAATTCAAAACCAGCACTGCACTGAAGCGCTGTAGGCGTGAGGGTGACTTCACGCCGCACAGATATTACAGACAAACGGAGCTAGAGGCGCTAATGCAGATGTGTATTTTGGGTCTGACCCCAAATACACATTCCGTCCGCTTAGCGTCCCTTGTTCATCTTGGCGGCGATTTCCTCCGCGGAAAGCTGCGTTTCCTCGAACACCTCGTCGGAATCCAGGTCGAAGGCGGTATGCAGGGCGCGCACGGCATCTGCCACCTGGGCGCCGTCAACCACTACGGACAAGCGGATGGGCGACGTCGAGATAGCCAGGATGTTGATGCCGGCATCGCCGAGCGTGGTAAAGGCCTTGGCGGCGACGCCCGGGGTGGACTTCATGCCGGTGCCCACGAGGCTCACCTTGCCGATGGACTCGTCGATGTCAACCTCGCGCGCCTGAATCTCGGGGACGATGCGGTCGAGCGTATCCTTGGCGCGGGCCAGGTCGGCCGCGGGGCACGTGAACGAGATGTCGGTCTTGCCGTCTTCCGAGATGTTCTGGATGATCATGTCGGTATTGACCGCGTTGCCCGCCAGGGCGCTGAACACCTTGGCTGCGATGCCCGTCGCGTCGGGCACGCCGCGGATCGTTACCTTGACCTCGGACGTATCGTGCGCGATGCCGGTGATGACGGCTTCCTCCATCATGTCGCATGCCTCCTTGACGTAGGTGCCCTCGGCCTCGCTGAACGCCGAGCGCGAATGGATGACCACGTTGAACTTGCGCGCGAACTCCACGGCGCGCATCTGCAGGACGCCCGAACCGGCGCCTGCCATCTCGAGCATGTCGTCGTAGCTGATCTCATCGAGCTTGCGCGCATGCGGGCAAATGCGGGGATCGGCCGAGTAAACGCCGTCCACGTCGGAATAGATTTCGCACACATCGGCATTGATGCCCCAGGCCACGGCAACGGCCGTCGTGTCGGAGCCGCCGCGGCCGAGCGTGGTGATGTCGCCGTTGGCGTCGATGCCCTGGAACCCGGCGACCACGGGAATGTAGCCGTCTTCGAGCGCTTGCAGAATGCGCTTGCTGTCGACGCTGACGATCTTGGCCTTGTTGTGCGTGTTGTCCGTCACGATGCCGGCCTGACGGCCCGTGAAGCTCATGGCCTGGTAGCCGCGCGCTTCGATGGCCATGGCCAGAAGCGACATCGAGACCTGCTCGCCGGTGGAAAGCAGGCGGTCCATCTCGCGCGTCGGGGGGTTCTCGTTGACGGCGGCGGCCAAGCCCACGAGTTCGTCGGTCGTCTTGCCCATGGCCGAAACCACCGCTACGACCTGATGCCCTGCCTGCTTGCGCGCAATGAGCCGCTTCGCCACGTTGCGAATGCGCTCCGGAGACGCCACCGACGTCCCGCCGAACTTACAAACGATTAATGACATAATCCACTTCCAAATCGGTTTTACGTGCGCAAATAACTATAGCAAATCGATTTGCCCTCATGGGCTCGCGACAATATAAGCATCTTTGAACGGCAACGCGAAACGCGCCTGAAATCTTAACGATCCAGGAATTGTTTTCGCGAATCAATCACGCATCCAACTCAGCTGTCCTTATAGCCCGTTCCTAAACGCTTCCGCACGCCTTCCCACATTGATGAAAAAACAACGGTCCAGCCGGACTTATCCCAGCAGGACCGTTGTTTTATTCACGTTGAATTTCAGCTATGCAGCGCTAATCGCCTACACGTTCTTGAGCATGATGGTCGCCACCGTATCGGCGACCTCCTTGCACGAGTCGATGGTGCCTTCCAGGCGGTCGAACAGGCGCGACCACACTTCCACGCGCACGGCGTTTTCGGCCTTCTCGGCGTCGTCGGTATAGAGCTGGCGAATGACCTCCATGTACAACTCGTCGGCCTGCTCCTCCAGGTCGTTGACGTCTTGGACCATGGCGCGAATCTTCTTGACCTTCTTGAACTCGCGGAACGAGTCCATGGACTTGCTGAGCGCCTTGAGGCTCTTCTTGATGATGACAGCGAACTCCATTGCGCGGTTGTGCATGAAGTGGATGTCGAACATGTAGAAGCGCTGCAGGATGCCCTCGATGTTGTCGGTCACGTCGTCGAGACGCTGGGCAAGCTCGACGATGTCCTCGCGGTCGATGGGCGTGATGAAATCGGTGGAAACGTACGTGCGAATCATGTGGTTGATCTCGTCGCCGCGATGCTCGATTTCGTGTGCGCGCTCGAGCAGGGACTTGAGGTCCTCTGCCGAGGTGAAGCTCTCGATAGCTTCGATAAGAAGATCGGCCTCTTCGGCCGCAACCGTTACTTGATCTTGGAACGCGTCAAAATAATTGAACTTGTTCTTTTTAGCCATTACTGCTCCTTGTCGAACGTAACAATGACGCGTCCAATTCTAACGTATTATCCAAGCTGCATGGAATTGTGTAATGTAATTCCCGCTGTGGACGAGGTAACGTTTCTCTCGCCCACGGAAAAGAACGACGTCGGAAGACGCTTAGGGAGCTTCCGCGCCCACACCTACATCGCGATAGCGTTTGGCAGCGGCTCCACCTGGTCGATGGCGTCGCTGTTGAGCTGAAACGAATCCCAGAGGTCAACATTGTGCTGAAGATTAAGCCAGTACTGCGGCGTAGTCCCGAACAACTTGCCCAGACGCAGGGCCATGTCGGGGCTTACTGCACGGCGCTCGCGCACAAGCTCGTTGACAGTCTGCTTCGAAACACCCAAAGCCGACGCCAGCTTTGCCACCGTAAGACCACACTCCGGTATGTAGTCCTCCCGTAAAAACTCGCCCGGATGAGGGGGTCTTTGCGCTATAAGAATCATCCCTTCGCTCTGCATGGCCAAACCTCTCTAGTGATAATCGCATAGTTCGACATCGTGGGCATTGCCGTCTTCGAACACAAAGCATATGCGCCATTGGTCATTAACCGAAATCGAATACTGGCCCTCTCTATCGCCCGCCAACTTGTGTAGCCTGTTCCCCGGTGGCATCCTCAAATCTTCGAGTACGCGCGCGGCATCTATGGCAAACAGCTTTCGTCTCGCACGCTTTACCAGATCTGGCGGAATTGATTTAACCCCCATACCAGAAAAGAGCGCTTCGGTTTCGTTGTTTGCGAATGACGTAATCATGTACATATTGTAACATGTCACGTGACGCGTTACAATATTGAGCATGCGGACGGAACGAAGCACTCTCTAGCCCACGGGAAAGAACGGCGCCAGAAGAATGGTCCTTCCGGCGCCGCTTGGACGGGCTATGCGGTTGTGGGCTATGCCGCCACGGAGCTCGTTCCAGGTTGCTGCTTCTCGTCGTCCTTCTTCTTGCGCGCAACGACCGCCAATGCAACGTTCGCAGCAGCCAGGATTCCGAACAGGATTGACAATTGGTCGAATATCGCCATGACCTGCGTGAAGTCCTGGGTTAGGAACAGCGCAACGATGGAACCGATACCGGGAATCAGGCTCGCGAGGCGCAGCACGCGCTTGCGCTTGCGCTCAGTCGCCCTTACCGTTTCGGCACCCTGCTGCTCCTCTTCCTTGCGGTTGCGTCCCAGGGCCAGAAGAGCCATAACCGCAGCCAAGATAGCCGCCACGGCGGTGCACAGAGCATCGAACAACGACCAGGTACCCTGCTCGCCCTTGGTAAGCGGGACGCCCTCGTCATCGATAGCCTCGACGAGCGGATTGCCGTCGTCGAGGATGGTGACCGCAGCAGCAGGACTAGGAGCCTTGAGGGGTGCAGGTGCAGGGACGGGGGCCGCAGCATTGGTTACCGCAGGAACCGCTGCAGGTGCAGGGGCGAGCGCAGGGGCAGGAGCCGGCGCCGAGGTCAGTGTAGGAGATGGTGCCGGAGTGGGAGTGGCGGTGGGCATTGGCGTTGGAACGGGCGATGGAGTCGGAGTCGGGACAGGTGATGGAACTGACTCGTCTTCGACGTAATTGATCGTAACCTCCACGTTGCTCTCCGGCATGATGCCCGACAAGCTCTCTATAGCCACGCCGTTGGCATCGACCGCATGGTAACCATCGATAGTCGGCAATATGACGCTGTATGCAGAGCCGCCCGCAAGCGTGGACGCGTAATCTGGCATCGCAGTAGCCCCATCCGACTGATACACGAAGCGAACGGTCAGGTCGAAGACCGTCGGAGCAGGCATAGGCTCCGGCGCAGTGATTATCAGCGTGCCCGAAACGTAGCGCAATGAGTAATTACCCTGCAGCACATCGCCGCTCAGCATGATTGCGTAGGTGCCAACGTCCTCGCCAAGTTCGCGCTCGATAACGTACGAAACCGTGTCGTCGCCAATCAACCCCGAAACAGCCGCCGCAAAAGTCGGATCGGGCTCGTTGGCAACCTTGGTCATATCGTTCGCGCGCACCATGACCACCTTGGGCGTGATGGTGAGCTTGCAGCCTTCAACTACGACATCCTTGCAATCGGAGCCCGTGACCTTGACGCTGAACTGGGTGGTTCCCACGTTAGTGCGGCTCGGCGGCGTAGTGGTCCAAGTTGCACCGCCATCGGAGCTGTACAGAACGGTGGTGCCTTCGGGTACATCTGGTGCTGTCGCGCTGTGTGGTTTGCCATCGTAAACAGAGGTGACGCTCGTGGCGTTGACGTCGAGCGTTGCGGCCGGTTTCTCGATCTCCTTTTCGGGTTGTTTGTCCTTGTCGTCTTCCGTATCCTTTTGGGTCTCTTCGTCGGGTTTGTCGGCCGCCTCGCTGAACTTCTTAACCGTCTTGCCGGATTTCTTAGCCGCCTCGACGGGCTTTTCCCCATCAGAGAGGCTCGCTGCTTCGCCCGATTTTGCATCACCGTTGTCTTCGGCAGCTGCGGCAGGACCTGAATTGACCTCGTTGTCCGATTCGCTAGAGTCTTTACCCTTGTCGACGTCCTCATCAGGTGTTTCACTTTCGGAGGCATCGTTCGTGCTTTCATCTGACTTGTTGCCGGGCGCAGCGTCTGCAGACCCATCCGAACTACCAACGCCCTTGTCAACCTTCGCTTCTGCAGAAGAGCTCGACACAGCGCTTTGGTCGGAAGAATCGGTCGCAATCTCGCTCTCGTCGCCCGTCTTCTCGTCTTTGTCGCTCGCTTTCGCATTCTTTTCGACGGTTTTCTCGCTCTTGCCGCCCGCTTTCTCGCCCTTTCCGCTCGCAGCGACACTCGATGAGCTAGCGCTCGGCGCGGCCTTGCTCCTGGCCTCGTCAACGGCAATCGGCTTTTGGGACTTCTCTTTCGACTGTGCCTCTGCCCTGCTAGCCGAATCTTTGCTTGCACCATCGGCCTGCGTCGTTGCAGCAGCTTTGTCGGTTGCAAATGCGTAGTCGATCGATGCGGTATTCCACACCATCAGCGCAAGCGAAAACACGAGCAAGATGACTATGATCCCGACACCGGGTGTAGCGACGCCTCGCATGATTCGGCTCAGCGTTTTCTCAAACATGGTACGTACCTCTTTCGGGCCTTTCAATCGGGGCCTTGGCCCTGCTCCCGAATACACGCTGCGCTTACAACGTTCCGCTTTCGCTCTCTGGATTACCATACGGTTCCTTATGATGGTAGGCATGGCACCCCGTAGTGTAATTAGCTTAACCGCGCAAGCCCTTTAGAGGTATCACATACTCAATATTGCGGCAAATTGAACGACAGTTGAACGCCAACATGCTCTATCACGAGCTACGCCGCGGTTGGTGCAGAGGAGGCACCGGATGCCGAGGTGTCCTCGTCTTCGACCTCGGGGGCATCATCGCGGTAACGCGCCAAGCGCACGTCTACAATCCAGCACGCTACCAGGAACAACAGCATGAGC
>CAMPAJ010000097.1 GCA_946631805.1 uncultured Eggerthellaceae bacterium | reverse complement strand
ATGCCCGGATACGGGCGGCCGATTTGCGCGATGTTCGTATCGCGGAACCGGCGGCGCACCTGCGCAGCGCGGCACCAATCCTCGATTTCGGCCTGCACGATGGGGTCGCCGCCCTCGACGACGCCCGTGATGACGGCATGGCGCTTGCCGGCGCGCTCGAGGTCGGCCACCATCTCTCCCACGGCGCCGCATGCGTACAGCTCGCCGAGCCACGTGGGGATGTCGGTGTTCGCGTAATCGGGCGCCTTCTTCTTCTGCACGTTCACCAAGACGACCGGCACGTCCAGATCGCGCACGGCCGGCAACATGTTGTACGACGTCGCGTACGTGAGCAGTTGCAGGAAGACGATGTCCACGTCGGCCGCGCGGAACTTGTCGCCCGCCGCCATGGCCTGCTCCTTCGTGGTCACCATCCCGCCATCGATTATCTCGACCGTATTTGGAAGCGTCTTCTTGAACGCCTCGTACTGGGCTTCGAACTCAGGTACCAGCTGGGGAAATTGTGGCAGGTACGCGCCGAGGGCGATAGAAAACACAGCCGCCCGCGCCTTGGTTTCAACGAGCATTGCAGGGCCTCCTTAATTGAAGCGTTTCAATTCCATAGAATCAGTATAATTTGAAGCGCTTCAACAATTTGGAAGTTACAAACTCACATTTGCGAGCAGCCGAAATCGAACCCCGAACGGCACCGCTTTTCCCACTACAACGCTGGGTTTTTGAAACCAGAGCATCTTCGCTCCCGACGCGCATTTAGCCGTGGCCGTGAAAGCGCATCGTCTCGCGCAGATGAATGGGTGGCAAACGCTCAATCCCGGGCGCAAAGACCAGCGCAAAACCAGCTACAGCTTCAACCAAGGACGACGGAGTAAAACCTACAAGTAATCGCCCAAGTTCAGGCTGGGAATCTCGCCATGCCCCTGCGCAGGCCTCCCGGCGGTGCTCGCCCGCACCTGCAACTGCGGGGGAACGAACTCGCGAAGCGAAGCCCCTTCCCAGTTCCCGCCCAAAAGCCGCAACAGCATCCGCACTCCCCTGCGCCCGATTTCCTCGCCGGGGCTGACAACGGTGGTAAGGGGCACGGATCCGCCCCAGGCAAGCGGGTTGCCATCGCATCCGGCAACTTTGACGTCGCCGGGAACGTCGAGGCCGGCGGACGCGAGTCCCTCGATGTATCCCGTCGCGAGCACGTCTGTGAGCGCTATCACGAAGTCCGGGCGCTCGTCCTCGGGGCGTTTGGCGAGCTCGCGCCCCAAATCGTAGCCGTCCGAGACGCTGTTCCACTCGCCTCGGTCAATGACCTCCACGCGCATGCCCGATTGCTCGCCAAAAGCGCGAATGCCTCGAACGCGCAGCGCCAGCTGGCCAAACGCCGCATTGCCGATGACAGCCACCTGCCTTGCCCCGCACGAGGCGGCATGCTCCGCCATCAAGCGCCCTTGCGCCTCGTTGTCGGCGCCGACGCATGCGCCCAGGCGCTCGGCGTGCACGTCCAGGTACACGGTGGGCACCGACGCGTGCACTGCCGGCGGTTCCCATGAATCGCCCGCCATGGGCTGCACGAGCACACCCGCCATCTGCGCGCCCAGGAAATAGTTCATGTAATGATTTGCCAAGATGTCATCGTTGCCGGCGCTCGCGATGAGTATGTCGTAGCCATGGGCGCGCGCCTCGTCATGGGCCCCGTTGGCAATCTGCAACGAAAACGCATGGTCGAGCCGCGGGAGTACGAGCCCGAACGTCATGCTCTGTCCGCCGGCGAGCTGGCGGGCCCCTTGGTTTGGAACGTAGCCCAAACGCGCTATGGCCTCGTTCACGAGGTTAATTGTTTCCGCCTTGACCTTGCCCGGATGATTAAGGACGTTCGAAACGGTCCCAACCGAAACGCCCGCAAGGCGCGCCACATCGCTGATTTTCACCTTCGGCATGCTCGCACCCTCGCACTTCCATTTCGTCTAAATTGGCCCGAGCTCCTTGCCACTACGGCCCCCTCGAAGCTCGTTCGCATACTTTGACGGGCAATACTACCACCGTTTGACTTAGATTATGCGAAATCACATCGTAAAGCTCTAAGGTAAGGCGCCAATGGAAAAGAATGCATCGCTTTGGATATCTTCGATAACGGGCAACACGGCCATGATTGCCGAAGGAGTACGGCAGACGCTCGAGGATTTGGGCTGGGCTGTGAGCGACGCCGCGCTGGGCTTGGAGCCCGAGGAGAACGTAGTGCTCATATGCTTCTGGTGTCGCAAGAGCTCGCTCGACCCAAAAAGCCTGGAATTCCTCGAAACCTGTCGGGGAAAGCGCATTTTGCTGTTCGGCACGCTCGGCGGCTTCCCTGCGGGAAAATACGCCCAGCTGGTGCGGAGCAACGTCACGAGGCTCGTGCAGGAGCGCAACGAATGCCTGGGCGTGTTCCTGAGCCAAGGGCGCGTCAGGGCCCAACGCATCGAAGAGCGCAAGGCGCTACCCGCCGACCACCCGCATCATCTGGATGATTGGGGTGTCGTGCGCTTGACCGAAGGGCTTAACCACCCCAATGCCACCGACGTGCTGTACGCGCAGGCGTTTGCGCGCGACTACCTTCCCGCCGACGACGAAGATGCGGCTCGGAGCGCGTCTACTTAAAGCTAGAACAAGCTGAGCTGCGGACCCTCGGGGAGCGGTTCGGGAGCCGATTCCAACAGCACATGTGAACGGTCGGGCAGCCCATCGTAGTCCGCGCTGATCCACGCCCCAACTTCTTCGGGGCGCAGCACAAGCGGCATACGATCGTGCACTGGAGCAACCGAGGCGTTCGGCTCGGTTGTCACGATCGAAAACCGACCGTCCTGCATGACGCCCGCCATGAGCAGCACATGGCCCTGCGGCATTTCGAACGTGTACTGACGCTTCATCGGGCGCCCCGTTACTGGACTTGGAACGGTCTCGGTCCCGTGAGGCTCGTAAAAGCAGAGGGACGGCACGATGCAGCGACCGTTTTGGATGGCCTCTTCCCACATGCCCGGATTTCGACCAAGGGCAGTCTCGATGCGCGTATTGAATACCGACCGCGTAGACCATTCCACTCGAAACCCCCACGTCAGAAGCCGCGGTTCCAAGTGACAAGCCAACTGGTCGCCAGCCTGCCCATCAGGCACGGGCACAATCGTCCACGCCTCGTTTCCCGGATGCACATCGACGCGCCGCGCAGGCCAGTCCGGCATGACGTGCGGCGTAATACCCCGCACCACATCAGCAACGACCTGCGCAACCTCATCATAGGAAAGCCCCGCAAACCTCCCGCACATCGACCGCTAACCCCCGTTCGCATTTCGCACCAACAAGCACCAATCATACGCCGACATCGCCAACACCAACACCAAGAGTTAACCGAAACCAAGCGAGCACCCCGCAACAGAAAACACGAAGCCCTGCGCGCCGCCACAGAGGAACAGATGGTCCAAAGCCAAGCGAAGGACCCGCGATCGAGGTAACGAAGCTCCGCGGCAACGCCCACCCCCCACCATGAACGCTCACCCGACAGAATCGGCCGCAAATGTAAACGCTTGTCATTTACGATGAATATTCTCGTACAATTGCACAATCTTGGTTTAGATACGCCGCCCCACCAGATGGCGGCAAGCACCGAGCGAAACCGCAGCTGTCGCATGGTGCGCGAATGTTAGGGGAGAACATGTTCCAAGCGCTTCTTGACCCGGTTGCAGGAAATCTGGGGCTATCGGCCCTCGTTGCCTGTATTCCACTGGTCACCTTCTTCATCATGCTTTTGGGCGTCAAGGCCAAGGCCCACATCTCGGCCGTCGTCGCCCTCGTCGCCGCCATATTGGTGGCGATCGTCGGGTTCCAAATGCCGGCAGGCCTCTCGCTCATCTCGGCAACGCAGGGTGCCGCGTTTGGCGCATTTCCCATCGTGTACATCATCTGCATGGCTGTATGGTTCTACGAAGTCACGGTCGTATCGGGCCGCTCCGAGGACCTGCGTAAGTTCTTCGACCAGGTCGGTGGCGGCGACATCCGCATCCAGGCCATGATGATCGCGTTTTGCTTCGGCGGTTTGCTCGAGGCGCTGGCCGGCTTCGGCGCGCCCATCGCCGTCACGGCGACGATGATCCTGGCACTGGGCGTCAAGCCCAAGCGTGCCGCCCTGGCTGTGCTCTTGGCCAACACCGCACCGGTTGCGTACGGCGCCGTGGCCACGCCCATCACTACGGCTGGCGCCATGGTCGCTGGCGGCGACGCCGCCATCGCAGCCGAAACCGCCAAGCACGTGGCTGCAATCGTCGGTTACCAAGCGCCCATCTTCGCCATGTTCGTGCCGCTGCTCCTCGTCATCATCCTCGACGGCAAGCAGGGCGCCAAGGACTGCTGGCTGCCCGCCCTGGTAGTAGGCATCTCGTTCGCCATCACGCAGTGGTGGTGCTCCAACCACTTCGCCTACGAGCTGACCGACGTCATCGCCTCGCTCGTCGGCATGTGCGCCATCGTCATCTTCATGCGTTTCTGGAAGCCCAAGGGCGTCGACGGCGTCCGCGAGCGCTTCGGCCTGCCTCCGATGTCCGAGTCCGGCGAGTCCGACCTTAACGCCAGCCGCACGTTCATGGCGCTCGTCCCGTACCTCATCGTCGTCGTCGTGTTCGGCGTCTGCAAGCTTGGCATCCCGAGCATCCTGGCCCAGACCGACATCAAGATCGCCTGGCCCCTCATCTCGGGCGGTACCGTGCTCAGCGCTGCCGGCAAAGATCCTGGCACCACGTTCAACCTCAACCTGCTGTCCACGCCGGGCACGATGCTGCTCGTCGCCGGCCTCCTGGCAGCCCTGGTATACTCGATCAACACCGAAAACGGCCGCTACAAGATGACCATGGGCGCCGCCATCAAGGCGATCGGCACCACGTTCTACAAGATGCGCTTCTCGGCCCTGACCATCGTGCTCGTCCTCTCGCTGGCCTACGTCATGAACTTCAGCGGCCAGACCATCACCATCGGCGAGTTCCTTTCGGGTTCGGGTCCGGCCTTCCCCGTTATCTCCCCGACGCTCGGCTGGGTCGGCACGGCCGTCACCGGCTCCGACACCAGCGCCAACGCCCTGTTCGCCGGCCTGCAGTACTCGGCCGCTATGGCCAACCCCGCGCTGCAGAACGTGACGCCCGACCTGTTCCTGGCTGCTAACACGATGGGCGGCGTCGTCGGCAAGATGATCAGCCCGCAATCGCTGGCCATCGCCGCCGTGGCGACGCAGGTCCGCGAGGCCGACATCATGAAGCAGGTCCTCCCCTGGTCCATCGCCTTCCTGATCGGCACGTGCGCCGTCGTAGGCTTGCAGGCAACCGTCCTTACGTTCATCCTGCCGTAACCGGGCGCGTTTGCCTAACACATATCTGTGTAACCTTGGGGGCTGCAATCATGCAGCCCCTTTTTCGTGCGCCGTGCGATGCGCATCCGCAGATCAGGCAACCTTGACCCGCATTTGACGTCCGAGTGACCAGAAGGGAGAATCCCCTTCGATCACCTCCCGAAGGGCAGGTGCGTCACCCGCAAAACGGCCGCAATTATGTCGGAATCGACTTAGTATCGCCACGGATTAGAACATGCAAAGCGTACGGTTTAGGACGCGCAAACCGCAGCACGATGTACCTGTCACATATAAGCAATCGACAAGCAGAAAACCCGTTATTACGGCTATAATCAAACAATCTATTGGAGCGCAACCATTCATGGGGATGGCATTAGAGAAAGGGGCCTTATGAAAGTTGCATTCTTCCCGATGTGCATGGTTGACATGATGTATCCGGAAATCGGTATTGCAGCAGTCAACGTGCTCGAGCGATTGGGATGCGAGCTTGAGATGCCCGATGAGCAAATCTGCTGTGGCCAGGGACTCATCAATTCAGGCTACACCAAAGAAATGATTCCCGTCGCCAAGAAGATGGTCGATGCGTACGACAAGCTCGGGTACGAAACCATCGTTTCGCTTTCGGGCTCTTGCATGAACGCGATCGTCAACGACTACCAGATTCTGTTCAAGGACGACCCTGAGTACCTGGCGCGCACGCGCGAGCTGAAGAAGCGCTTCTTCGAGTTCACGGACTTCATCGTGAACGTGCTCGGCGTAACCGACGTGGGCGCGAGCTTCCACGATACGGTCACCTACCACAAGAGCTGCCATCTGACGCGCATTCTCGGCATATCGGAGCCTCCGCTGCAGCTGCTCCAGGGCGTCGAGGGGCTTGAATACATCGAGATGGAACATGCCGACCGCTGCTGCGGTTTCGGCGGCACCTTCTCGTTCAAGCAGCCCGTCATCGCCGGCGAGATGGTCTACGAGAAGTGCCAAACCATCATCGACACGGGCGCAAACGTGGTTTGCGGCGCCGATGCGCCTTGCCTCCTCAACATCAAGGGCGCGCTTGGGCGCATGCGCTCGGAAGGGCGCCTCGACCGCGATATCCGCGTCATGCACATCGCGCAGATCCTCGATTCTAAGGAGT
>CAMPAJ010000096.1 GCA_946631805.1 uncultured Eggerthellaceae bacterium | reverse complement strand
CGACTTTTAGAAAAAAGTTCCGCGTTACCACTTTACAAAATCTAGGGCTATCCCTATAATTTGTTTATCGGTATCCAATAGAAGGGACGGAACATCATGAAAACCGCACCGAAAAGCATTCAGGCGAAGGCGTACCAGCTAGAAAAGGCCCTGAACAAGGTCGCGAAGCTCGCGAGCGAGATAGAAGAATACGCCGAGAAGAATGGCGCCGATCCTTGCGAGTTCTTCAACGATAACCGCCTCGATATGGCGTACGAGTTCGACGTTAACTATCTGCTCGAGAGCCTCGACAAGGTGGCGCGCGGCGAAGTCGACGAATGGGGCAGCTATTGCTAGGGGCGCTATAATGAACGATCAGAAAAGCCCGCTACGTAGGCGGGCTTTTTTTCGGAAGGGGGAGACAATGACCAGCGAGGCGCAGAAAAAAGCCGACGCGAAATACAAAAGGGAAAAAACGAAACAAGCGTTGATCCGATTCTATCCCAAGGACCGCGAGATATGGGGCCACCTGCAAGCCCAGCCGAAAAAGGCCGAATATATAAAACGCCTAATATCCGAGGATATGAGGCGGGGCGAATAGAGCCCGCCGAAACCGAAAAGCCCGCCGACAATAGGCGGGCTTTTTTTGTCGGAGGATCGCCCAGCGATCGCGGGAAACGCCGATATTATCGGACCAGCGCAGACGCCGAAAAAGGCGCATAGCGCGATTGTGGCGGGCCGTATGGCCCTTTTATATGTCCGTTGGCCCTCCAATGCCTCATAAAGCATTGCATGCCCCAAAATGCCCTCATATGCAGCCGTTCCGAGTTTGCCCAGCTCACACCATGTTTTCTAGTTGTGTGCGTTTTGTGTATTCCTCAAGCGTAACCCATAGGTAACTTTTTTCGGCCCAGCTCAATAGCGTTTTTTCAGCGGAAACGAAAAAGTGATATGAACACGGGCGCGGTGAACCCAGGGCTGGCGGGCGCGCGTTCGGGCAGGCGCCGCGCCTGCGCCGCACCGCGGCGGGCCATCCGATTCGGCTGGGCGGCGCGGCGGCGCGGCTGCGTTCAGCCCGCGCGAGCGCCGACGGTGCTATAATCTCCACGGGAAGCGGCGGGCATGCGCCGCGGAGACGATGGAAGGAAGTCCATTATGAGGATAGACCTCGAAGCAATGACCCAACGCGAATACGACTCGTACCGCGCCATGTGCGACTCGCGCAGCGCAGCCGAGTTCCGCTACCGCCGCGAGGCGTGCGGGATTGAGCTTGCCGAGCTGTCGGCGGACCTCGGCGTGCGCCTCGACACGGTTAAAAGATGGGAGAACCCCAAGAAGGGCATGCCCCCGTCCGTCAGGGCGTGGGCGTACGTCGATTCGGCGTACCTCGACATGATGGATTCCGTGGAAGCTGGCATACGAGAGGTCGAGGAAATGGCGGACCAGCTCGGCGAGCCCAGAACGGTGAGGCTCGCGTACAGGCGGGGCATCCACCCAACGCGCGACGGCGAGACCGTCGGGCGGGCGAACGCCGCGGCCAGGGCCGCTGGGATCGCGCTGACCACCCTCGGATACGATGTCGAGTTCGAGTGGGCCGACGAGGGGACCGCGGGGCTGGCCGCGATGGCCCCGAGGCAATGAACATCGCCCCTGGAGGAATCCGTCGACGTGATTTTGCCGCGGCGATTTTGCCATGAACGATTTTCCCGCGCGATTCATTTGCCCTGGAGTAAATCGGTCGAAACGATTTTCCCTCAAAACGATTTTCCCTCGAGATGATTTTGCTGGAAGCGAAAAGCATCGGGGCGATTTTCACGATCGCCGTGGAATAGCGCCCCGATGATTTCGCCTACCCTTTCGCATCGCGCAGCTCGATGACGGTTTTCGTGAGCTCCCTCATCTCGTCGTACCCAGAGCCGAAGAGCGTCATGGCGGCTTCAACGTCATCTACGGTCCTCGCCGTAGAGAAGGCGTCAGCAGAAAAAGCCACCGACTGCGCGAACCTCTCGGCATGCTGGTACGCGATGATGGCGGTCACGTTCTCGCCGTCGTACTTCGGCAGCTTCCCAGCGAGCTCCCTCAGTTTCGCGGCGTCTTTCCTCAACGACTCGAAGTCGCCGTTCGCGCACCGTTCGGTTGGGTCGTCGTCCAAGAACGCGATGCTCGCCGCCACGAGCTCCTCGTATTCTGGAGATTCCACCAGGCCCTCGACCACGAGCCTGTACGCTTCCGCGTCGCACGATCCCGTCGAGGCGTCGGATGCAGCGGCCACCCGCGCCGTGGGAGACGGCTGGCCGCTCGCCTCCGTTCCAGCAGAGCAGCCAGCCAGCAGAACCGCAGCGGCCACGACAGCCGCGAAGAACGCAGTCTTCCTCATTTGAACCCTCCTGGCATCGTTCCACGGTACGTCTCTCCCAGTCTACCGCACCGATACGGACGAGGCGAGTTCGATGCGGCTCCGCTTCCGCCTTCCAGTCCAGAATGCGTCATTCGCATTTCCCAACCCCGACGTACCGAGCAGCGCCTTCGCCGAACTCGACGTTCCGATCCAGCCAGTCGAACAGCGCGACGCAACGCTCGAGGGCCGTCTGCCTGGTGCATCCGAGCATGTGCGCGACCTTCTTCCATCCAGCCCCCCACAGCCACCTCTCGGCCACGGCATCCGCGACGCTCGTCGAGTAGAACCTCGACGCTATGTCGATGGCGCAGAAAGCGGCGTCGATCGACTGCTCGTCCCCGTCCTGGGCGCGCTCGAACACTGTCGCGGCGTTCATGTCAGTACCTCGTGGGATTGCATATGACCAACTCTCCCTTCCGTATCCCGCATCCCATGATCTGCTCGTAGCATTCGAGCTTCATCCGCTTGGTCGGGCCGTTGCTGTTCCTATGCTTCCCTGTAAGAAGGGTTCGCAGCGTCGAGCGGTGTACGCCAGTGACCGCCGCTATCCTGCGGAGGCCGAATCCCTTGTCGCGCCATCCCTGCACCTTGCGCCTTGCCATCTCCGTCTCATCTGGTGTCGTCATGTACCGCACCCCCCTGACGCGCATGTACTCGTACTCGTCGTTCGCAGACTTGCACGCATTGCACCGACATCCAGAGCCGTACCTGCCTCTAGACGGCTTCCCACAAGTTTTCAGACCATCATTCATTACCGTGACTCCCCGCCGAAAACGCCCGTGCTCCCGAACCCATCGGCTCCTCGGTCGGTCTCCGACAGCTCGTCGACCTCGACGCACTCGCACGTGGCGAACGGCACGACGACGAGCTGGGCGACCCTCTCCCCTCTCTCGACGGTCATCTTCTCGCCGTTGAACTTGAACCGCGTATGGCGGTACGCATGATCGTACATGTCGAGTTCCTCGTTTACCAGCAGCTCGTCAGCGTGGTGGTTGTTGTGCAGCGGCGCCTTGATCTCGCCGCGATAGCCCGAGTCGATGACTCCCACGCAGTTCGACAGGTTGACGCCCCTCGAACCGAGCCCAGACCTCGGGAAGACAAGCCCGACGTAACCCTCTGGTATCTCGACGGCCACGCCAGTCCCGACCGTCCTCGTCTCACCTGGACCGAGCGTGACCGTCTCCCGTGACGTGAGGTCCATCCCCGCATCACCAGGCTTCGCGTGCCTCGGGAGCGGCGCCCCGTCCGTTAGCTTCACTTTCAATTCCATTCTCCCCTCCAATTCGTCCATCTCATTCTGCATCGCTACGCTCCTATCTCCACTCCAGGTGCGACGTGCTCGGGCACATCCCGTCGCGCACCTCGTCGGCGAACAGGTAGCACGTCTCCCTGCCGCCACGCTCGTACCTGCTTCCGTACCACATGCACGAATCCGTGCAGGGGCGCGACCACTTAGCGTGCGGCACGCATGCCGCGCCCCCCTTCTGCACGTCCTCACACGTCGGGTTCCCCGACTCGAACAACGACAGCTGCCTCATGCCTCATCGGCAAGGCCGCGCAGCCGCACCTCCTCGTCGGCCACGAGGGCCACGGCCTTCTCGGTCTTCATTCCAAGCCTGCCGTCCGCGTCGAGCCTGATGAGGTGGCGCTCGCACCTGAGCGCCGTCCTCGCTATGAGCAGCAGCGCCCTCTGGGTCCACGTCATGACAGCGCCTCCCTTGCCGACTCGATCCGAGCGTGCAGCGAGTCGTTCAGCTCCCTCAGCTCGGAGACCTGGCGTCGCAGCTCGTCGCGCTCATGTTCTAGGTTGTGGATGTTTTCGAGCTGCATGTCGAGTGCTCTTGCACGCGCATCGCACTCCTTCGCGATGTTGTTGGCGTTTCTCCTGTGGCCCTCGGCGTTTGCGGCCTCCTCTGCCGCCCTGGCCCTCCATTCGTCGCGCTCGGCTGTGAGCGCGTCGATTCTGCTTTGCAGCTTCTTGATGTCGCGCTTCCATCGCGGCTTGATTTCCTCGTTGCGGCTCTCTAGCGCGTTTTGCGTATCGGTTAGCTGCCTTGACTGGTGCCTGACCTTCTCGCGCAGCTTGTCGCGCTCTGCGGTCAGCTCGTCCACTTTCGCTTGCAGCTCTTTGAAATCCCTATCGCGCTCGTTCTCCATCGCGCCGCATTTCGCGCATTCTGTGTCAATCCATTCGCGCTCGGTTATCGCCGCTTGGCGGTCGAGCCAGCCATACACGACATCGAGAAAGTCAACGCTCAGAAACGCGTCGCATTCGTGCTCTTCGTAGAACCTTCTCACGTCCGCTTCAATCTTCTCGCGGTTATCATCGAAGTCGCGTATATCGCTCTTCGCTGCATCGGTTTCTGGCGTCTCGGCTGTTTTCCGCGCATCGAATTTGCTATCTGGCTTGTTCGGTGTTTCATGAAGCGCACCGCCGCATTCGGAGCAATAGCTGTCATGGTCTGTGACTTTCCACCCGCATCTGCCGCAGTAGTAGTCGCTTATCTCGGTGCGCTCCCATTGCTTGCCGCGAACCAGCCCGACGTAAGGGTTGTCATGGCTCGTTTCGTTGGCCGTTATCGCCGCTTGGCGGTCGAGATAACCGAATACGCGACCGCGCAAGGATTGCCGCCCAATGTCGAAGCCGTCATGGACATCGCCTTTGTCCATGTGCAGCCATTTGAGAATATCGGCTTCCAGCTTGTAGCGGCTGTCCCCGTCGGACTCCATATGGTCGAGGTTCCCGTCCGCGCCCTGCGGCTCTATCTTGTCGATGGCGCTTTCGCAATCGTAGAAGTCATCGTGGTACGTGTCGGGCTGCTCGTCGCGCTCGCATCGGGGAGCGTCAATCCCGCTTTGCGGCTTATCGGTATCGCGCCCCCATTCGTGTATGCTCGGCAACTTGGAATGAAACTCGGCGCAAGCGTCGGCCAAGTCGCGTGATGTGACAAAGAACGTCATTCGCCAACCTCCTTCTTCTTATCGCTCCATTTACAAAAACCGTCAGGCTCGGCGTAGCGCCATTGCACGAGGCCGTTATCAAGCTCGAAGCGGCAACTGAGCAGCGAACTCTCCCTCGGGCGGAAGCGCCTGCAATCCCTGCACCGCACGACCTCCTCGTGGAGCGTCCCGTAGTGGTCGATCGCGTCCGACGCGAAGTATTCTCCGACGGTCTCGCGGCCTCCATCCATCAATGCGCTCATGTCGCAGCCGAAGCCTGAAGCGTATCGGAACACGTACTCACTCATCGCTTCACCGCCTTCCCGCTTGCCTTCAGCAGCGATGCCAGCGCGAAGCCGAACGATGCCGCCAGGATTGCCGTTAATGCGTATCTCATGCGCACCCCTTTCTGTATCTCACCCAAGGCTCGTAATCGTCGAACCTGGTTGTTTTGAAAACCGCCTTGTTGTTGCACCATCTAGCCAAGTGACGCTGATATGGGTCTGTCTTATCGAATGGCATCACGAACGGGTTAGCGCCCAACTTGTGCAGCGTCATGATTCGGTGCATGTCGTATTCGGGCTTGGTCTTGAAACCAACAAGCACGTAGAACATGAGCCGCCACGGCTTGACCCCGTTCCTGCTCAACGTCTGGATGCCACTAGGAACAGCTTCATCTTGCGCGTGGCTGTCCCATGCGAAATGGATGCTTTTCGCCTGTTTCACGCTCGCAAGGGCGCGTGCCGTCTCGTCAGTCACCAGGCGAATGTCCAACGCTTCCCAGATCACGTGAACGCCTGCATCGTGGAGCTGTTCGCAATCGCGGCAAAACTCGTCGGCATCGGCCATGATGTTGTCATCCAGAAGCCGCACGACCTTCTGGCCGTCCCAGAAGTCGCGCAAGTCCGCCACGTGCCGAACCTCGTTGCCGTCCATCTTAGGCACCACGCACCACGGGCACCTGTTCGGGCATCCGCGAGTGAAGCGCCCAATCGCGTAATCGCAACCGTAGAGCGAGTAATCGGGCATTATCCTGTCGTAATCCTCGAACTGCATCACGGCGTTGAGGTCGTACCCTGGCCCGCCCTTGAGCGTCTCGCATTCGGGCATGTACTCTGGCTCTGGCGTGAAGTCGAACACCTTCGACGCATAGCACAGGTCTGGGTCATCTAATA
>CAMPAJ010000095.1 GCA_946631805.1 uncultured Eggerthellaceae bacterium | reverse complement strand
TCCGACATGTACCGCGAATCACTCTACGAGGGCGGCATCCCCTGCATCCAGTTCACCAACTTCGCCACAGCCGGCGCCTGCGGGCTTTTGGGCATCGACGACCAGGGCGGCATGGCCGAGCGATACCCGCTCATGAACGCGTATTGGGCCGACAAGATCCCCGATTTCTCGAAGGTCGTCGTTCCCGCCTACGTGACGGCCGGGTGGAACCATTTCCACCTGCGCGGCTCCATCAACGGCTGGCGCAAGATCGCGAGCGAGCAGAAATGGCTGCGCGCGCATCGCGAATTCGAGTGGCCCGATTTCTACTCGGCCAAGTACCTGCCCGAGCTTAAGGCATTCTTCGATCGGTACTGCAAAGGCATCCGCAACGGTTGGGAGTCCACGCCGCGCGTGCGCATCGAGGTGCAAGACCGGTTCGACGAGAGCTGGCAGGTCGACCGTCCCGAGCGCGAGTTCCCGCTGGCTCGCACCCAGTACAAACGGCTGTACCTGGACGCCGCGAGCGCCTCGATGGCGCATGATAACCCCACCGCCGAATCCGAGGCGCGCTACGACGCAAACGAGGGCGAAATCGTGTTTGACCACACGTTCGAGCGCGACACCGAAATCACCGGCTATATGAAGCTTCACGCCTGGGTCGAAGCCGTCGGCCACGATGACATGGACCTATTCGTCACCGTGAAGAAGCTCTCGCGCAGCGGCATCGAGCAGCCCGTCACCATATTCGGCGGCACGGCGCCGCATCCTGGCGCCTGGGGCAAGATGCGCGTGTCGCACCGCGAGCTCGACCCTGAGCTGTCGAGCGATTTCCAACCGGTTCAGGCGCACCGCCGCGAGCAGAAGCTCTCGCCCGGCGAGGTCGTGCCCATCGATGTCGAGATCAACCCCACGAGCCGCATCTGGCACGCCGGCGAGACCATCCGCGTGCACGTCGCCGGGCGCTACATCCGCGAGCCGCATTGGATCGAGCCGCTCGTGTGGGAGACCGACAACGCCGGCGAGCACGTGTTCCATACCGGCGGACAATACGAGTCGTACCTGCAAATTCCCGTCATTCCACCGAAGTACGACGACGATTTCGTATTCGAGGTGGACGAGGCAGCGCACCCCACCCACCCGATTTTCTAGCGTACGTCGAAGCGCCGGCGGCCGGCGGCCTCTGCAACCGCAGGCGTCTTTGCCACCGGCGTGGCAACCACAGACGCAGCAACCGCAGGTGCCCACGCAACCGCCAATGCACGTACCGCCGATGCGAGAGTCGCGAGCGCTCACTACACGAACGGCGTGGGCATCCACTGCGCAAGCGGCATGGGCGCCCGATGTTCGCAGCACAATGTTGCCAGCGACTTGACATAGGAAATGGCACAATAGAACGAACGAAAGAAGAACGAAAGGTAGTTTCACATGATTGGCGTAGTTGACGTAGGAGGCGGCGAGCGCGGCATTTACGGTGCGGGCGTTCTGGACTGGTGCATGGAGCACGGCATCGATTTCGATTGCTGCGTGGGCGTCTCGGCCGGAGCGGCCAACCTCAGCTCGTACACCGCCGGGCAGCTCGGGCGCAATTTCGCCTTCTACACGACCTACAGTTTCCGACCCGAATACATGGGCGCGGCGCTCGCCGCGCGCACGGGCGAGTACACCGACCTGGACTACATATACGGCTCGCTCAGCAATTCCGACGGCGAGTACCCGCTGGACTACCCCGCCATGGTCGCGTCGGGCAAGCAGTTCACCATCGTGGCGACCGACGCGCACAGCGCGCTGCCCGTGTATTTCACGATGGACGACATGGCGCAGGACAAGTACGACCCCGTAAAAGCCTCGTCGGCGCTTCCACTCGTGAACAAGCCCTACCCCGTTAACGGGCGCCCGTGCTTCGACGGCGGGCTTTCGGACCCCATTCCCATTCGCCAGGCGTTCAACGCCGGTTGCGAAAAGGTCGTGGTGATCCTCACGCGTCCGCGCGATTTCTACCGCGACCCCAGCCATGACGTGACCGCCGCGCGCCTGGTCGCGCTCAAGTACCCGCGCGTCGCCGAGGCGCTCATGAACCGCGCCGGCCTGTACAACCTGCAGCTCGACCTGGCCAAGAAATACGAGCGCGAAGGCCGCGTGCTCATCGTGGCGCCCGACGACATCGGCGATATGAGCACGCTGACCAAAGACCGCGACGCAATCGAGGGCCTCTACGCCAAAGGCCTCGCCGACGCCACCGCCATCCCCGCGTTCCTGGGCGATTAACCGCACATGAGGAATACCTTGCCGTCGGAAAGGGATTGCCCCTTCTAACCCCTCGCCGTCCCTCGCTACTTCAACATGCTTGCAAGCGGGCCGTCGGCGACGAGCGTGACGCGCTGGGTGGCACGCGAAATGGCCGTGTACAGGCGATGACGGCGCAGCGGCTCGTTGGGAAACGCCCCCTCCTGCACGTCGGGCACGATGGCGTGGTCGAACTCCAAGCCTTTCGCCAGCTTGACGTCGAGCAGCACGACGCCGCTCGCGGGTAGCTCGCCGTGGTCCGAAACCGTTTGGATCGGCGTATCGGCAAGCAGCTTGGCCAGTTGCTTGGCACGCGAGCGGCTGTTGGCGATGAGCGCCGTGAGCCCCTCTTCGGCCGCCGCCTCCTCCACGATGCGCTTCAGAGTCGCCTCGTAGTCGTCATGCGAAGCGCACTCGACGATGCGCGGCGCCGTCCCGGGGCGCTGCACCGACGACGCCTCGATGCGCTCGTCTTCGGGCAGCAGTTTGCAGAACAAATCGGTGATCTCGGGCGATGAGCGGTAGCTGATCATGAGCGCGCACTCGTCGACGCTGCCGCGCAGCGCCTCGAACAGCTCGCGCACCTGCGCGAACGTGGCCGTGCCCTCGTTGACGGCCTGGTTCTCGTCGCCGAGCAGCAGGAAATTCGCATTGGGAAACAGCCGCGCCAGCACGGCCAGCTGCGTCGTCGTGTAGTCCTGCACCTCGTCGACCATGACGTAGCGGGCATGGCGCTCTCCCCCGCCCACGAGCGCGAGCTTGAGGTAGAGCCATTCCACCGCGTCGAGCGTCTGCAGGCCCAGCATGCGCATGCCGATGCGGTCGAGGCGCAGCCATTCGCCCTGCTCGATCGCCTCGAACACGGGCGCATAGCGCACTTCCAGGTAGCGGCGCGTGCACGACACGAGCTCCTCGTCGTCGAGCGGGGCGAGCTGCTGCCCGAACAGGCGGATCTGCTGCTCATCCGAGAGTTGCATCATCTCGTCCTGGGTGTCCTCGTCCTTTGCCAGGCGCAGGATGCGCTGCTCGAGCCGGTCTTTCAGATCCTCGATGGCCAGCGACAAACGGTGCGTGCCCATGGGAATGCGTTTGTATTTCTCGACCGCCGAACGCGCCTGCGCGGCGGTGATCACGCGCTCGTCCTCCACGCGCAAGTCGCAGTAATCGCCCTGCTCGAGCTCGAAGCTCGGCACGAGCTCGTCGATGCGCCGCAGCACGTCGAGCGAGGCGTCCTTGGCGATGCCGCGCCCCGCGAGCCCCAGCCGCTGCATGAGCGCATCCCATGTGAAAATCTGGGGGTTGGACTCGCCCATGTCGGGCAGGACGTTGTCGATATAGCGCCTGAACACGTCGTTGGGCGTGATCAGGTACACGTCCGACGGCTTGAGGTTGTCGCGCTCGGTGTAGAACAGGTACGCGATGCGCTGCAGGAGCACCGACGTCTTGCCCGAGCCCGCGATGCCGTGCACGAGCAGCACCGGCACGTCGGCATGGCGGATGACCTGGTTCTGCTCTTTCTGAATGGTCATGGTGATGGCGCTGAGCTGCGCCGTGCGGCGTTTGGAAAGCGATGCCAACAGCAATGGGTCCTCGATGGCGACCGTCGTGTCGAAATACGCGCGCAGCGTGTCGCGGCGGATGTCGAACTGACGCCTGAGCTGCAAATCGACGTGAATCACCCGCCCGTTGGCCTCGTATGACGTGGCGCCGTTGGCCTGGTTGTAGTACACCTCGGCCACGGGGCTGCGCCAGTCGACGACGAAATGCCGGCGGTTCTCGTCGGTCATGCCGGCCGCGCCGATGTAGATGTCCTTGGGCTCGTCGGAGTGCGCGAACTTCAGGCTCACTTTCGCGAAATACGGGCTCATGAGCAGGAGCTGCACGCGGCGCAGTTTCTCGGTGTTGATGTCGGCCGAAAGGTTGTAGCCTTCGATGATGCGGTTGACGGCCTCGAGCTCGGCGAGCGTCTCAAGCTGGATGTCGGCGTCCTGGTTGAGCGCCATGGCCTCGAACAGGTCTTCCTTGCCCTCGAGCGCTTCCACGAGGTCGGACTCGAGCTGCCCGCGCACTTCTTCCTCGATGCGCTTGAGCTTAGCGTACGTATCGGTCAGGTGCTGCTGCTCTTCCTCGAAAAACGGATCTGCGCCCATTGCCGCCTCCACTTACAACGCGCTCGAGCCCAGGTGCCCCCAAAGCTCTTACGTTAACGTCTTCGCACTCGTTGGGCGCCGGCCACGCGACACGCGCGCCTCGCTACCCAGCCTCGCCACCAATGTGCATTCTGGTCCCTGGGGCGAAAATGCACATTTCGTCACCGCCAATGTGCAATCTCACCCCTGGGGTGAAAATGCACATCGCGCTCATCGGCTCAAAACAAGCTTTCCAATTGTAGACGAAAACTGCAACGATGGGAAATGCCTACAGATACCGGCCGGTAACGCTTTCGCTACAGGCGCGGACCTGCGCGGGCGTGCCGCAGGCGACGACGCGGCCGCCGGCGTCTCCGCCGCCCGGGCCCATGTCGATGACATAGTCGGCGTTGGCTATCATGTCCAGGTCGTGCTCGATGACTACAACCGTCGCGCCGTGGTCGACCAGGCCCTGCAGCACGTCGAGCAGCACCTCGACGTCGAGCGGGTGCAAGCCGATGGTGGGCTCGTCGAATACGAACAGGGCGTCGCGCTGGTCGCGGCCGATCTCGCTCGCGAGCTTGAGGCGCTGCGCCTCGCCGCCCGAGAGCGCCGGCGTGGCCTCGCCGAGCGTCAGGTACCCGAGCCCCAGGCCATGGAGGATCTGCAGCTTGGAAGCCACTTTCTTCAAACCTCCGCACACGTCGAGCGCCTCGTCGACCGTCATGGCCATGAGCTGCGGAAGTGAAAGCTCCACCGTCCCCGACGAGCCCTTGAGCGGCTTGACGATGCGCCAGGCGTCATCGCCGTAGCGCGACCCGCGGCAATCGGGGCATACGATGTCAACGTCGGGCAAGAACTGCACGTCGAGCGAGATCTGCCCGGTGCCATCGCAGGTGGGGCACTTGAGCGAGCCGGTGTTGTACGAGAACGCACCCGCCTTGAGCCCGCGCTGCTTCGCCACGGGCGCCGACGCGTACGCGCGGCGCAGGTCGTCGAGCACGCCCGAATAGGTCGCGACCGTCGAGCGCACGTTTATGCCGATGGGCGTGGCGTCGATGAGGTTGGCGCGGCGCAGGCCCTCGGCATCGACCGCCAGCACGTGGGCGGGCGGCACGGCCCCATCGAACGAGGCCTTAAGTCCGGGTATGAGGCTCTCCAGGACAAGCGTCGTCTTGCCCGAGCCCGAAACGCCCGTGACCGCCGTCAGACGCCCACGCGGAATGTGCACCTCGAGCGGTTTGACCGTATGGATGGCGCCAGTCCGCAAGTAGATGGCACCGTTCGCGAATATGTCGGCATCGGCCGCGCCTGCTTCGCCCGTTGCGTTTGCCGCATCCTTTACGTTTGCCAAGCCTTCTGCACCCGCCGCGCCAGCCGCGCCGTTCGCGCCGTTCGCGCCCTTGGCGCCAGCCGCGCCGTTCGCGCTGGCCGCATCCCTCGCGTCCCCCGCGTCCTCCGCGCTCCTACGCTTCACAACCTGCTTGCCGCTCAGGAACCCGCGGATGCGCGACGCCGGGTTGGCCTCGATGTCGGCTACGCTGCCCTGCGCTATGACCTGGCCGCCGCCCGCGCCCGACCCGGGGCCAATCTCGATCAGATGGTCGCACTGGCGCAGCACGCGCACGTCGTGGTCGACGATGACGACCGAGTTGCCGTCGGCCAGCAGGTCGTCCACGACGCCGAGCAGGCCGTCGACGTTGGAAGGATGCAAGCCGATGGAAGGCTCGTCCAGCACGTACAACACGCCGTTCGTGCGGTTGCGCACGGCGCGCGTCAGCTGCACGCGCTGCCGCTCGCCCGTCGAGAGCGTCGACGATGAGCGGTCGAGCGACAAATACCCCAGGCCCAGCTGCTGCAGACGCTCGATGGGCTCGGCCATGCCCGAAAGGATGCTCTGCGCCATGGGGCGCAGCTCCTCGGGCAGGCTCGGCGCCACCGTGGGCACCCACGCCGCCAGCTCGTCGAGCGTAAACTGCGTGGCCTCGGCCAAGCTGATGCCCGTGAGCAACGTCGAGCGCACTTTTTCCGAAAGACGCGTGCCGCCGCAATCGGGGCACGGCCCCTCGGTGAGGAACTTCGCGACGCGCTTGAGGCCTTTCTCGTCCTTGACCTTGGAAAGCGCGTTTTCCACGGTATA
>CAMPAJ010000094.1 GCA_946631805.1 uncultured Eggerthellaceae bacterium | reverse complement strand
TGCCGATCTGGTTGACCTTGATGAGGATGGCATTGGCGCAGCCGAGCTCGATGCCCTTGGCCAGGCGCGCGGAGTTGGTGACGAACAGGTCGTCGCCCACCAGCTGGACCTTGTCGCCGATGCGGTCGGTCAGCTTCTTCCAGCCGTCCCAGTCTTCCTCGGCCATGCCGTCCTCGATGCTGATGATGGGGAATTCCTCGACCAGCGCGGCCCAGTAGTCGACCATCTCGTCGCTCGTGAGCTCGCGGCCCTCGCCTGCCAGCACGTATTTGCCGGTCTCGGCGTTGTAGAACTCGGTGGAAGCCGGGTCCATGGCGAACATGATGTCGACGCCGGGCTTGTAGCCAGCGGCCTCGCACGCCTTGACGATGTATTCCAGCGGCTCCTTGTTGGTCTTGAAGTTGGGAGCGAAGCCGCCCTCGTCGCCGACGCCGCCGCCCAGGCCGGCGTCATGCAGGACCTTCTTGAGCGTGTGGTAGATCTCGGCGCACCAGCGCAGAGCCTCGGCAAACGTGGGAGCACCCACCGGCATGATCATGAACTCCTGGAAGTCCACGTTGTTGTCGGCATGCACGCCGCCGTTGAGGATGTTCATCATCGGCGTGGGCAGCAGATGGGCGTTGGGGCCGCCCACGTACTTGTACAGCGGCAGGCCGGCTTCCTCGGCCGATGCCTTGGCGCAGGCCAGCGACACGCCCAGGATGGCGTTGGCGCCGAAAACGCCCTTGTTGTCGGACCCGTCGAGCGCGATCATGGCGTCATCGATGGCACGCTGGTCGTCGGCTTCGAAGCCTACCAGCTCGTCGGCGATTTCGTGGTTGACATGGTCGACGGCGTTCTGAACGCCCTTGCCCAGGTAGCGGTCCTTGTCGCCATCGCGCAACTCAACGGCCTCAAACGCGCCCGTAGAAGCGCCGGAGGGAACCATAGCCCTTCCCGTTGCACCGCTTTCCAGCATAACCTCCACCTCGACGGTGGGGTTACCGCGCGAGTCCAGAACCTCGCGTCCGTACACATCGATGATCATGCTCATGTGGCGCCTCCTATGCGCGACGGAAATCAGACTCGCTTATTATAGTCCAGCATTTCGCTTAGGGCTGAAGTCATCGACAAACGGGAGGCGTAACGGAGGAGAACGCGCCATCACATTATTTCGAAAGCCGCGTACGGGCGCTTGAGGCGCCGTAGCAACGGGCGTCCATGGCGCGCGCGAGGGCGTCGGCATGGCGGAACAGGCCGACGAACAGGGCGGCAAATGCCGCACCCCACACACGCAGCTTTTGCGAGAGCGAGCCGGCCGTCTCGGCCCCGCGGGCGATTTGGGCTGCGCGTATAGACGCGAATTCCCGCTCGATCACAGGGATGAAACGCACCGAGAGCGCAAGAGTCATTGCAATGTCGTCGACGGGAACCCGCAGACGCCTGAGCGGCGAGATGAGCTTTTGGAACGCATCGAGCAGTTCGGCAGACGACGTCGTCAGGCACACGACGAAGCTCGCCGCCACGAGCACCACCATGCGCACGCCGAAGAACAGCCCGCGCACCAATCCCTCGAGCCCCGGCGCACCTATGACGTTGAACAGCACCGAGAACCCTGCAAGCACGTACACGGGCACGAGCATGCGGTTGAAAAGCCCCATGGGGACACGCGCCACGGCCGCCGCAATCGCCACGAGCGCCACGGCACCACCCATTCCCCACCAGCTCTTTGCGAAGAATAACGCGATGGAAAACGCCAAGAGCACCACGAGCTTAAGGCGCGCATCGCAGCGATGCACGACCGATTCGCCCGGGAAGTATATGAGGCCGCCAGAAAACATATCCACACAGTATACGTGCTCGCGCCCGAAAATGCAGACCACGCATCAGCGGGAATGGCGAAATGGGGAGTCTCCCCTTTTTGGCAGACTCCCCTTGTTCTTATACCCCAGCTAATAGTAGATCTTCACCTTCGTGCCGCTAGGGATGTTGTTGTAGATCCACTTCGCGTTGTCTATATCCAGGCGCACACATCCATGTGATATCGACTGCCCTAAGCGACCGTCCATGATGGTGGACGAGTTTTTGTAATACAGCACCGAATGGAACAGGTATTCGTAGCCGATGAATGCCGTAGCGTAGTAGCACGAGTAGCCATCGCCGAACTCGTACTGCTTGTAGCCTGTCGTGTACTCGCCGGTGGGCGTACGAGAGCCAGGCGCGCCGGTCGCGCAGGGCCAGCTCTTGATGAGCTCGCGGTCGCCCTTGCTCCCCGAGAATATGCACACGCGATGGTTGGTCAGATCGACCGCTATGAAATAGTTAGTGAAACTGCCGATCGTTTCGGCGATCTTCGCAGCGCGCGCCTCGGGCCCGTCGAGGTACGGCTTGACGGCGGCAATCACCCAGCGCTGCGCACCGGTCGCCTTGTCGACGCACGAGCGCACGCCCTTGCCGCTGGCGCCGCCGCCCAAGGCGGTAAGCGTCTTAGCTGAGGCCTTGTTGACCAGGCTATATGTACCGTCCTCCGCGAGGATGAGCTTCCATTTTTGCAGGTTTCCGCTGTTCGAGGCGTTTTGACGCACCACAGCCTTCTGCGCGGTCGAGCCTTCTGCAACCTCGATGCGCTTGTTCGATCCCACGTTGGTTATGCGGTACGTGTTCTTGGCCACGCGGGCAAACTTGAAAACCTCGGCATTGCTCTGCTCAGCTTCGCGCACGATCAGCTTGGCCTTGTTCTTCGTACTTTCGCCCTTCACGGCCAAAAGCGTTTCCTCCGAGGCCGTGGCAAGGGTGTACGTGCCCTCGGCCATAACATCGATTGCGGTAAACACCCAGCGAGCGCCTTTGGATGCGGTCACCGCCTTGCTGCCGTCGAACTTTATGCGGTTGCCTGTCTTGGCGTTGGCCAGCACGTATCCGCCATTCCAAATAGAGAGTTTCCAATTGAACGCCGCGCTCGCGGTCTTTTCGCGCTGGACCACCTTGCCCTTGCGCTCGCACAGGTACAAACCCGACGCGCACGATTGCAACGCGATGGTGCCATCGGGGTTGTTGCGCACGTAGAAGCGACGGTTCGTGCCATCGTTGCTGAACGACGTCTTCTTCATCTGCACGTTATTGGAAGTCTTGGAACCTGGCAGCACGAGCGTTGACGAGGATTTCTTAGCCAGCGTGAGGAAGTATGCGCCATCGGCCAAGGGCTGCTGCGACCTTTTGCGCACGAGCTTGACTTTGAACTTCTCGACAGGCGCCCACTTGCCTGTGCTTCCCGCCGTAGCACCGTTGACCACCCAAGGCTGCCAACCGCGGCCGTGGATGAATACGCGGTAGGCAATGTCGAATTGCTTGGAAATCTCACCCGTGAGCTTCATTTGCATGCCGCGCACGAACCAGTTTTTCGTCCCCAGGTACTTGCCATCCTTCGCCCAGGAAAGCCAGCCCTTCTTGTTATTGTACGTGCGGTACTTCACCGAACCGGTCAGACCGTCTTTCGCAAGCTTGACCTTAATATACTGCAGGCTCTTGTTCTTGGATCCCGCCGTTGCACCCTTCGTCTTCCAGGTTTTCGTCCAAGACTTATTGGCTTTAGCCTTGTATTTGACCTGCGGTTTCGCAACCTTTTCCTTCACGGGCTTCGCAGCCGGCTGGGAAGCATCGACGGTCGTCGCGGTCGTGAGCTTGGAAGAATCGCTCGAATCGGCGGAACTTTCGCCTGCGGCATACGCCCAAGCGGGCGCAAGTGCGCAGAGCAAAACGACGCCGAACAGCATGACGAGCGGACGAATCGCACGGTTCACGGTGGACATAGGAGCGCCTTTCCCTCGGAGGCTTTGCTGCCAATTATAAAAAAGGGCTGCCCGCAGACAGCCCTTAGCACCCATATTTGGTGAAAATTACTCGGCCTTCTCCTCGGCAGCCTCAACGGCTTCCTCGACAGCCTCTTCGATAGCCTCTTCGGCCTCGGCCTCGGCGACCTCGGCAGCAGCCTCGGCCTCTTCGACGACCTCTTCGGCCTCAACGTCGATGACCTCGGGCTCCTCAGCCTTGGCCTCGACCTTTTCGGCCTTCTTGGGCTCGGCGGTCTTCTTGGCCTTCTTCTGAACCGGCTCGGTGCACAGCTCCATGATGACCATAGGAGCACCGTCGCCCTTGCGGGGACCGAGCTTCATGATGCGGGTGTAGCCGCCCTGACGGTCGGCGAACAGACCCTGCTCGACCTTTTCGAAGACCTCGCGTACGAGCTCTTTGGCGTCCTCGCCGCCGCCCAGACGGGCGATGGCCAGACGACGGGAGTGCAGGTCGCCCTTCTTGGCCCAGGTGATGATGCGATCGACCTCGGGACGAATCTCCTTCGCACGAGACTCGATCGTCTTAATACGGTCGTTGTACAGCAGCGCGTAGGTCAGCGAGCGCTTCATCGCCTTGGTGTGCGAGAAGTCGGTGCCGAGCTTGCGCCCTTTGTAGTTGTGTCTCATAGTTCGTTATCTCCTATACATAGCTTGGGTTTCTGCGGCGCGGTCCCGAGCTGGCGAACATGTTGCCCGCGCGTACCCGACCGCAGAAAGCCGTCACTAATTACAGCTTTAGGTTCAGGCCCATCGAAATAAGCTTGTCCTTGACTTCCTCGATGGACTTGGCACCGAAATTCCTGATGTTCAGCAGGTCGTTCTCGGAGAACTCGACGAGCTGGCGCACCGAGTGGATACCCGCACGCTTCAGGCAGTTGTACGAGCGCACCGACAGATCCAGATCCTCGATCTGCTTGTCGAGCTCGGCGTTGGTCTCCTGGCCTTCCGGAGCGAAAATCGAAACGACTTCCACTTCCTCTTCGCCCTCGACCTCTGCCAGCGACATGAATGCGCCCATGTACTGGTTGATGATGTTGACCGCGGCAAGCACGGCTTCCGTCGGGGTCATCGACCCGTCGGTCTCGACCTCGAGCACGAGCTTGTCGTAGTCGGTGCGCTGACCAACGCGGGTGTTCGTCACGTTCATCGTGCAACGGCGCACCGGCGAGAACAGCGAGTCAACGTGGATGATCCCGATGGGGTCCTCGGTGCGCTTGTTGCGGTCTGCGTCGACATAGCCACGACCCACGCCGATGCGAATCGACATCTCGAGCTGGCCGCCATCAGCCACGGTCGCGATAACGTGATCGGGGTTGATGAGCGTAAACTCGGTCGGAACCTGCAAATCGGCACCGGTGACCACGCACGGGCCCTCGGCGGAAATGTGCGCAACCGCACCCTCCACGTCGCTGTTGAGCGCCTGGAATACCAGGCCCTTAACGTTCAGGACGATGTCGGTGATGTCCTCAATCACGCCCTCGGCCGTGGTGAACTCGTGTTGTACGCCCTCGATCTGGATGGCGGTCGCCTTGGCGCCGTCAAGCGAAGAGAGCAGAACGCGACGCAGCGAATTGCCCAGCGTGTTGCCATAGCCACGCTCGAGCGGTTCCACGATAAAACGCGCGACGGTATCGTTCACTTCTTCCGTTGTAACTGTCGGCCTCATGAACTCTGTCATGTGTTATAAGCCTCCTTAACTTCGGGCGCGATTACTTCGAGTAGAGTTCGACGATCAGCTGCTCGTTAATGTCGAGGTCAATCTGATCGCGAGTGGGAAGCGAGAGCACCGAGCCCTGCAGCTTCTCGATGTCGACTTCCAGCCAAGCCGGAACCGACACGCGCTCGTTGGAGACCAGGGCGCTCTTGATCACGAGCAGCTCCTTGGCCTTGGGAGCAACGGCGACCAGGTCGCCGGGACGCACGCGGTACGACGGGATGTCGACGCGCTTGCCGTTGACGGTGATGTGGCCGTGGGTGACCGTCTGACGCGCTTCCTTGCGCGTGCGGGCAAAGCCCAGGCGGAACACGACGTTGTCCAGGCGCGACTCGAGGATGGCCATCAGGTTCTCGCCCGTGACGCCTTCCTGAGCAAGTGCGTGCTTGTAGTAACGGCGGAACTGCTTCTCGAGCACGCCGTAGATGAACTTAGCCTTCTGCTTCTCGCGCAGCTGCATGCCGTACTCGCTCTCCTTGCGGCGGCGTGCCGGCTGACGCTTAGATTCCTTGGTGGTATAGCCCAGCACCACCGGGTCGATGCCCAGTTGGCGGCAGCGCTTCAGAACCGGAGTCCTGTCAATTGCCATAATATGAATCCTCCTGTTACGAGCTAGACGCGACGACGCTTGCGCGGACGGCAACCGTTGTGCGGGATGGGCGTGCAATCCTGGATGCTGGAAACTTCCAGCCCTGCGGCCTGCAGGGAGCGTACGGCGGTCTCGCGGCCAGAGCCCGGACCCTTGACGTACACAGCCACCTTGTGCAGGCCATGCTCCATCGCCGTCTTGGCAGCGGCCTCGGCGGCCATCTGCGCGGCGAACGGAGTGGACTTGCGGGAACCCTTGAACCCGACCGTGCCGGCGGACTGCCAGGAGATGACGTTGCCCTGCGGGTCGGTGATCGAAACGATGGTGTTGTTGAACGTAGACTTGATGTGCGCAGCGCCAACGGCGATGTTCTTACGCTCGGAGCGCTTCACGCGCGTAGTAACTTTTTTCTTCTGTGCCATATGTGACTACCTTACTTCTTCTTGCCGCCGATTTG
>CAMPAJ010000093.1 GCA_946631805.1 uncultured Eggerthellaceae bacterium | reverse complement strand
CACGCCGGCCTCCTACTCGCATGGCTATGAGGTCGTGGCATCGCGCCGCTTCACGCACTATACTAGCTGCATGGATTCAACGACCAAAAGAATAATCGGCGCAGTGGCGGGCTTCGTGCTGGGGGCCGCGTTCATCCTGTTGTGCCCCGATGTGGGCTTGAGCGAACAGGGGGTGCGCTGCCTGGGGATACTGCTCGGCGCCATCGTATGGTGGGTCACGGGCGTGTTGCCCGAGTATGCGACGGGCTTCATCATGGTGGCGCTGTTCGCGGTGGTGGCGGGCGTGCCGACGACCGTGTCGCTTTCGGGGTTTGCCTCCGAGACGTGGTGGCTGCTCGTGGGGGCGTTCGCGCTCGGTGCGGGCATGAGGCTCTCGGGGCTGATGAAACGCATGGCGCGCGCTGTCGTGCGCGCGTTCCCCAATACGTTTGCAGCTCAGGTCGCCGGCCTTGTGGCAGCGAGCTCGGTTGTCGGGCCGCTCGTGCCGAGCTTGGCCGCAAAGGTCTCGATACTCGAGCCCATGGCGCTCGGCATAGGCGAGGCCCTGGGCTACCAGAAGTTCGGGCGACCCATGCAGGGCCTGTTCCTGGCCGTGTTCACAAGCGTTCGCAGTATCGGTCTTTTGGCGGTCAGCGCCTCGATTGTCGGTTACGCGCTTTTGGCCACGCTTCCCGCCGACGTGCAGGCACAGTTCGATATGCTCCATTGGGCGCTGGCGGCGCTGCCTTGGTTCATAGTGGCAACCGTTGTCAACTACGTCGCGATTATTGCGTTGTATCGGCCGAAGGGGCGCGGGGCGTTGAAGGAGCGCAGGGGGTCGGATTCTTCCGCTCGCACGGAACGCTCCACTACGCTGCGCAACGATACTGCGCCGCGTGACGGCGCTGCTCGGGGCGACGATGCCGCTCAAGGTGACGACGCCGCGGCTTCGCATACACATCCCATGTCGCGCCAGGAAAAGCAGATGTGCGTTATCGTGCTGGCAGCGGTGGCGCTGTGGGCGACGCAGCCGCTTCACGGTATAGCGCCGCATATCGTTGCGCTTGTCGGGTTCGCTTGCATGGTCGCTTGCGGCATCTTGGGAAAGAAGGGTATGCGCGAGGCGATTTCTTGGGAGTCGCTCATATTCATCGGCACGGCACTCGGCTTGTCGACCGTGTTTGCCGAGGCGGGTATTCAAGAGTGGATCGTCGCCGTTGCAAGCCCTGCATTCGGGGCGCTGGCAGGCAACCCGTATGCTTTCGTGCTGGGTCTCGGCGTTCTTACGGTCGTCATTCGCTTCGTCATCGTGTCGGAAGTAGCGTACCTGAACATCGTCATGCCGTTTCTCGTGCCGCTTGCCTTGCAGGTCGGCGTGAGCCCCTGGGTGGTCGGGTTTGCCATGTACGCCTGCATCAGCCCTTGGTTCGTCATCTACCAGAATTCCGTGTACCTGCCAGCTCTGTATTCGGTTGACGGGCAGATGGTGCGTCATGCCGATGTTGCGAAATACTGTTTCGTGTACACGGGTATCTGTCTTTTGGCCCTTGCACTCTCGGTCCCGTATTGGCAATGGATGGGGCTCATGTAGCAGCGCGCGTTCCATTTCATCGTTGGGGACATACACTTCATATGATGCGTATGTCCCCAACGATGATGCAAGCTGATACAGGCAACCTGGTTGGGTGTTTCAGCTGGGTGTATCGGCGACCTTGCGGGTCGTTAGAGTTTGTGGTAGTACGGGCAGATGTCGGCATAGGTGCCATCGGGCATGCGGAAGCCCCCGGGAATCGTGCCCAGCTGCGTGAAGCCAAGCTTTTCGTACAGGTGGCGTGCGCTTGCGTTCGTGGCTACGACGGCGTTGAACTGCAATACGCGAAAACCGTGCGCATGGCCCTGGGTCATCGAGTCTTCGACGAGCAGCCGCCCTACGCCCTTGCCGCGCGCTTTCGAACTTACGGCATAGCTGGCGTTGGCGATATGGCCGCAGCGTCCCACGTTGTTCGGGTGCAAGATATACAGGCCAAGAACAAGGCCGTTCTCGACGGCGACGCCGCAATGCGTCTGTTCGGCGAAAAACGTCGTACCGCCTTCGAGGCTAAGCGATTCTTCTTGCGGAAAAGCGATACCGTCTTCCACAACCTCGTTCCATATAGTAACCATCGCTGGTATATCGTTCGGTTCATATGCGCGAATGTGGATCATGGCCCGGTTCCTTTCAGCATGTGGGTGCGGCTGGCAAGTTCCCAGCGTCGGTTTGTTACGTTGGCGTAGCTTAGCATTATTATCGAATACAGTCAGGAGCTTCTACAGTCATAGTTGAACTGCCTGGGGAATTCGAAGTGGTGGGTCTTGAGCGAATTCGACAATCGCGTCGCCCTGCTCTGCCGGCAGTTATCGAAGAAAACGACATGATGTCCCTGAGAAAACGGGGGATACCTCGGTTGTGCACGGGGGCGGCTGGGTGTATATAATGAGTTTGCACGCGTTGCCTGCCTGGATGCTCGACAAGCAGGGCAGACGGGTGGCGATCGCGCTGTCGGCTCTATAGACGGCGAGTGGATGGAGGTCACATGAACCAGCTTACAGTTTCTTCGGGCATCAAGATGGTCATCATGGGAGCGGTCGCCTTGCTCATGTTCTGCCTCCTCGTTCCGGCTAGCGCCTTTGCGCAAGACGATTCGCAATATAGCGTGAAGGTGGACACCGGCTATCTCGCCCTGCGGTCGGCCCCGTCCTACGATGACAAGAACGTGATCGGCAAGCTGTATACCGGCGATGTCGTGACGGCGCAAGATAAGAGCGGCGATTACTGGAGCGTCTATTCTCCAAAGCTCGACAAAAGCGGTTATGTGAATAAGGATTACCTCATAACGGTGGTGAGCTATGGGGACTACCTGGTAAAAGTGGATACGGGTTACCTTGCCCTGCGTTCGGCACCGTCTTATGACGACAACAACATCAAAGGCAAGCTGTACAACGGCGATGTCGTGACGGTGAAGGAAAAGCCGGACGGCCAGTATTGGTGGGTCTATTCCGCAAAATACGATGCATGCGGTTACGTGAACAAGGACAATCTCACGACGTCGGTTTCTACGTACGGCGCATTCAAGGTGAAGGTGGAAAAGGGCTATCTCGCCCTGCGTTCGGCGCCTTCGTACGATGACGGCAATATAATCGGCAAGCTTTACACCGGCGATATCGTGACGGTAGAGGAAAAACGAGGCGATTACTGGTGGGTTTACTCGCCCCAGTACAACAGGGAAGGGTATGTGGACTCGGACTACCTGGTTCAGTAACCGCTAGCTGCCGTTTGCACTGGCCTTCCGATCGTCCGCCCTGTTCGGTAGGGCGATGGGGTCGTTCGCTTGGCTTCGGCTAACCTAAGTGGATGACAGGAGCAGTGCCTGCAGAATCGCTCACGACCCCATCGCCCTACCGAACAGGGCTGCTTGGAGCCGAACTGTAACGGTACGGTTTTTCTTACCACTTCAATAATATGCCTTATTGAAGTGGGCTGTCGCTTTGAATATCATTGCAGGTACGGAAAACGTACCGGTTAGGAGGCCGCTTATGGCAAAGATTCCGCAGGAAGCGCAAGAGCTGTTCGCAAAGGTCGACGCAGTCGTGTTTTCCACGGCGCGCACCGACGCTCAGCCAAACAGCTGCATCGTCGCGATGAAGAAGGTTATCGACGACGAGACGGTGTACCTGTCCGATCAGTTCTTCAAGAAGACGCTGGCCAACATCCAGGAGAATCCGAAGGTTTCGGTTATCTGGTGGGGCGACGAAGGCGCTTACGAACTGTACGGCACGGCGCGCTACGTGAACGAAGGCCCGGAATTCACCGAGCAGGCCGAATGGGTGAACGCGGCGTTCGAGCAGATGGGTATGCCCATCACCGCTAAAGGCGGCGTGTACGTCGACGTCGAGGCCGTCTACAGCTCCAGCCCCGGTCCGTCGGCCGGCGCGCAGATTGCCTAGCAGAATCGGCAAACAAGAAAGCGAAAGGCCGTCACATTGGCGGCCTTTCGTATGGAATGGGATTTGTTTGGGGCATATTTATGAAATTACCTGTTGTGATAGGCGAATGCTCGGGATGCTGCCGTTGTTTGATGTCATGCCCGACAGGCGCGGCTGGACCCGTAAATCCCAAGAAGGTCGTCGCCGAGAAATGCACGGGCTGCGGAACATGCGTGCAGGTGTGCCCTAGCAGCTGCCGCATGATGCGGGAGTATCCTGACAATTAACGTTGAATGCCGTACAAGGAGTAACGGGAATGGCTATTGTGCCCATAAAGGCAATTGTGTTCGATATGGACGGCACCATTTTGCATACGCTGCCCGATTTGGTCGTTGCCGCGAACGAGGCATTTACTCAGCTGGGGTATCCGACTCGCACCGAGGCCGAGGCCCTTGCCTGCATGGGAAGGGGCGGTAAGCACCTTGTGCAGAAGCTCATGCCGCCGGATTGCGCAGATACCGAGCTCGAGCGGGCATTCGAGCTGTGGCGGAGCATCTACATTGCCAGCGATTATGCCAATACGCGGCCGTTTCCGGGCATTCCCGAAACGTTGCGCGAATTGCGCTCGCGCGGCGTGAAGACCGCCGTCCTGTCCAATAAATTCGATGCTGGAGTGCGCATTTTGGCACATCGATTCTTCGATGGGCTCTTCGACCAGGTGCGCGGCGAGATCCCGCCCGCTCCACGCAAGCCCGACCCGACGGTTTTGCTCGAAATGCTCGACGAGCTCGACGTGCGCACCGACGAGGCGGCGTATGTGGGCGACACGATTGTGGACGTCGAGGTAGCGCGCAACGCCGGCGTTATGGCCGTAGGCGTCTCGTGGGGCTACGATAACGTGGACCCGCTGGAGCCGAGCAGCCTCGACGCATATGTGAGCGATCCCGCCGAGTTGCTTTCGCTCCTTTCTTGAACGGAACGGATGGCTCAAGGGGCCGCCTGAATGGCACCTGGACGAGGCGTTATTCCTTCAGAATGAAATCGGGGCTCATTTCCTGCCAGCGATCCATGCGCCTGCGCAGCTCGTCGCGGCTCTCGTCGTCCTCTTTCATGGCGATGAGCTCCCAATCCATTTGGCCGAGCGCCTCGATAACCTCGGAAAGCTTGGCAAACGGAATCGAAATGAGCATACGCCCGCTCGGGTAGAGCTTGCGGCGACGCATGCCATGTCCCAAGCCCGAGATGGTGTAGTTGACCTTGCCGCTGACGTACGGGTAGCCGAACAGCCATGCGCACGAAAGCACGCATGATGACGTGGATTGCCACAAGTCGCCCGAGATGTAGCTGGTCGCGCGCATGAGCACGTCGGCCTGTACCATGTCGGCGACGAAGAAGACAAGATCGGGCTCAAAGTCGCAAGCATGCAGCGGGCAGAACACGACGAAATTCACCGCCCCAGGCGTGAGCGTCGTAATGTTGTGGTAGAGCCGTGCATTCGCCGCTTGCGTGCGGAATACGCCAAAGTCTTTGCCGGCCTGCCCGCTTGCTGCAAGCGGCGGCTTGTCGATCATGCCGAGGACCATCTTGCCGAAGCAGTTATCGTCGTCTTTCGTTACGAAGAACGCTTTGTCTTCCACCGCTGCTTTTTTGGAAAACTCGCAGAACGACAGCACCTCGTCCACATGTTCGAAGCCCTCTGGCTGGCTGTAGCAGTACTTGATGGCTATCGGCTGAAACTCGAAATCGAGTTTGTAGAACAGATCTTTTGCCTCTTGCGTTAGCATGGTTTCTCCCATTCCACCGCCATCGCAGGCGGCACATATCGGTTCGAAGGCTGGCAATTCGGGGAGTCTCCCCTTTTTGTCGGCGCTGACGAAAGGGGGAGACTCCCTATTTACACTTGGGATTGTAGCTGAATCCCGCTTACGGCGATGCGGATAGATGGCTTGCTTGCTGGTTTTGGGCGTTCCAAGGATGTTTGACTATGGAATACGCGAAACATATCACCGTGAGTTGGCAGAAATGGAGAATGTAGCCGCTGACGACTACGGGTTTTGCTCGACTCACGGTGATATAGGTGCAAGGCATGGCTCCTGTGCACGCATATCCCCGTGAGTTGGCGGAAAAGCGGGGTGTAGCCGCTACCGATTGCGAGTTTTGGCCAACTCACGGTGATATGCGTGCAGCTCATGGCATGCACGCACGCATATCACCGTAGGTTGGGGGAAACGCGGGATCAGGCACCTCCAAACTGCGGGATTTGCCCTGCCTACGGTGATATAGGTGCAAGCCGTGGGATCCGCGCACGCATATCCCCGTGAGACCGACGCGCGGGGACCGGGTCGTGCCCGCAATCTCCCACAAGCGCGATATGCGCGCAGCGTAGCAGAGACCTGCACGCATTTCGGGCTCGCTGGAGATGCCGCGCGCGTCTTCGGCGCATGGTCCCAATCGAAAGCCCTGATAGACATTAGCGCGCGGGCGAGGGGCTACGGGCTCTCCTTTCTGGTGTACGTGATAGCGCAACGAGGACTCGGCGCGGCACGCACGAGCGCCTATTACGCCGTGGGGCCCTTCATAGGCGTAGCGATGGCTCGGGCGCTTTTCGGCGAGGCTCCGGGCGCCTGCTTCCTCGCGCCGGCGCTGATGG
>CAMPAJ010000092.1 GCA_946631805.1 uncultured Eggerthellaceae bacterium | reverse complement strand
CATTGCGTCGAGGTGACGCGGCTGCCCATGCGCGACAAGCAGATCAACATCTCGTTCGGATGCTACGGCGGGCGTGCGAGCTCGGACGTGGGCGACGACATGATGATGATGGGCGTGCCGGTCGAGCTCATGCCCGACATCGTCAAAGGCGTGAAGGAGCTTTCGAAACGCGTCATTCCGCAGGAGCGCGACAAGATTTACCTTCCTCCCATGCGCGGGTAGCTCGACGTTGCATGCGGGAAGGGCTGCGTCCGTTGCGGCCTCCGTGCAGTCCGTGTCGTTAAGGGAGATGCGAGGAAGAACAGATGCCGGAGCTTTTTACTATACGCGATGCGCGCGAGAGCGATATGCAGCTCCTCGACTCGTACGCCAATGCCGAAGGCATGGACGTCATGCCGGGTCCCGAGCGCATTCGCGTCGCCGTCAATGACGACGATGTGGCCGTGGGATTTTGCAGGCTGCAGGATGATGTGAACGGAATCGCTTACGTTAACCCCATCGTCACCTATGCGGCATGGCGCGGATACGGGGTGGGGCGCGCTCTCATCGAGGACGCCCGCGCTATCGCCGGAGAGCTTAGGCTTATCTCGCGCGGAACGAGCGAGGGTTTTTACCGAAAGCTGGGGTTCGTCGAGATGGCCTGGGACGAGGTTGATTTGGAAGCCGCTTCGGAAGATTGCGACAACTGCCCGTACCGGGCGGAATGCGGTCCCGTTCCCATGAAGCTCGCTGGATCGCAAGCCATACAGTAGTTACGGGATGAGCACCGGCAACGCCCGAGTACTCATTCACGGTGGCGCATCGCCAACCCCACGCCAACGGCGGCATGTCGTGCATGCAAGGCGACTAAACACGAGGGCCCCGCCTAGGAGCGCCTGCAAAGCAGGTCTTCTAGGCGGGGCCCTCGCGGAAGAACGCGTTTCAATCGCGCTGACGATGCATGTCCCGTTTTACCGCTTGCCCGAAAAGGCTTACAGCGAATCGGTCTTCTTCGTTTGGATTACACGATCTTGGAGCTGGCCATGTGCGCAATAAGGCGTGTCGGGCACATCGATTCCAAGGGCGGTCGAAGCGCTTACGCGCAGCTCCTCGATGGTCAGCTTGTAGCATGCCAAAGCATCGATCCAGCGGCGCAGGCAATTGCGTCCTTTATCGGTGAGGTCGAATAGGCGTTTGGCTGAACCTTCTTCGGGGGTTTCCCAATGCGAAGTGACGAGCCCCGCTTGTTCCATGCGCTTGAGCGCTCGGTAAATGCCCGTCGCATCTGGTTTCTTGCCGCCGAACATAGGCGATTTGGCTGCTTGTTGCACGATGATGTAGCCGTGCATGGGCTTGTTGTTGGCGGCGAGGATGGTCAAGATCGTTGGCTGCGAAAGGCGGCTCAGCGACTTTCCGAGCGCGGCGCACTCGACGAGCTCCTCTTCGGTTTGTGGATTGCAGACGCTCAGCATCTGTTCCATCGTGGGTCCTCCTTGTTGCTAAAGCGTGCGTACGGTGGGTTGCCATCGACGCTTCTGGTTGTCTGAAGCGCGTACAATAATAGCATGTTTACATGCTGGTCATCGAATATCTTACTAACAAATAATAAATAGTGGAAAATAGCCACTATGAGTCATCAGGCACAATTAGGCTTAAGGTGCTCAATTCCCATAGCGGTTGAACAAAAACTTGCTAGTAGTACATTATGAAAGTATTAGACATATGCAATTCATATGCATAAGATACTTGCGAAGATGGCGGCTTTTGGATGGGGAAGTCTCGAAACGGTAACGCATCCCGCGAGCTGGATAGAATACGTGCGGGAGTGATACTATCAAGGCACGATTTAGGAAGGACGGTTCGTTTTGGCGGCATTGGAACTTGCGCTCGTACTCGTGGCCACGGTTTTGGCTTCGGCGGTGCTCGACCAGCTCTTGCCGCGCGTATCCCTTCCGCTTATCCAGATTGCATGCGGCGTGGTGGTCGCGCTCCTGGCCGGGCAGCGCATCTACATCACGCTCAACCCCGAGTTGTTCTTGGTCCTGTTTATCGCGCCGTTGCTGTTTCACGAGGCATGGGATGCCGACAAGCGCAACTTGTGGAAGAACCGCGGCACCATGCTCTCGTACGCCATCGGCCTCGTGGTGGCAATTGTGCTCGTGGTGGGCTTTTCCGTCCATGCCATGATACCCAGCATTTCCCTGGCCGCCGCTTTCGCCCTCGGTGCAGCGCTCGGCCCGACGGACCCGATTGCCGTGGTATCGGTTTCCCAGCAGGCCAAGATCCCCGACCGGCAGCAAACGATCTTGCAAGGCGAATCGTTGCTCAACGATGCTTCGGGCATCGTCTCGTTCCAGTTTGCGGTTGCCGCGGTTGTGACGGGCACGTTTTCCGCCATAGAGGCCTTGGAACAGTTCCTCGTCTCGTTCTTCGGAGCGCTGGCCCTGGGCGTTGCGCTCGGGTTCCTGCTCGTGAAGTTCGCGAACAAGGTACGCGACACGGGGCTCGACAATACGACGTTCCACGTTTCCCTCGAACTGCTCACGCCGTTCGTGGCCTACCTCCTGGGCGAGGTCATCGGCGTATCGGGAGTAATATTGGTCGTTGCCTGCGGCATCACGATGTCGCTCATGCCGCGTGACTTCGACCCGTCCTCGGCGCGTACGGGCATCGTTTCGTCGAGCGTATGGCAGGTGCTCGTGTTCGCCTTCAACGGCGTCGTGTTCGTGCTGCTGGGTACGCAGCTGCCCCAATCGTTCGGCGATGTTTGGATCGACGACGGCATTAGCAACTGGCAGCTCGTCCTCTACGTTGTGGCTATCACCCTGCTCATGCATGCGGTGCGGTTCGCCTGGACCATCGTTTCGGATGCCTTCATCTTCGCAAAAGCGCACGAGCGCGTGCCCATGCGCGAACGCTTGAGGCTCGCCGCCCTTATGACGCTCGCTGGTTCCAAGGGCGCCATAACGCTTGCCATCATGTTCTCTATACCGCTTTACGTCTCCGACGGCACGACCATTGCGGGTTTTCCCAATCGCGATCTGCTCATATTCTTGGCGAGCGGCGTCATCTTGCTCTCGCTTCTGCTGGCAACGTTTCTGGTTCCCAAACTTGCGCCCCGGCAGGACGATCCTTCGGTCGGCCGGGCTCTTGACGCAGAGGCGCGCGCCCAGATCCTCCGCACGGTCATCGAGGAGCTCACGGCGCGCCAAACGCCCGAGAAGCGGACGGCTCTTGCGCCCATCATCAGCCAATATACCGACCGTCTTGAGCGTTTCAAAGACGATAAGGACCTTCACGACGAATCCGATTTGGAACTGCGCCTCAAGGTATTGGAATGGGAGCAGGAATTCGTCTTGGACGAAATCGACAAGGACGAGGCCCCGCCCCTGGAGGGTTACCAGTACGTGAGCCGGGTGGCGCGCGTAGAGTCCATGCTCAAGCACGGAAAGAACCGCAGACTGCTTTTCATGAGGTCTATCAGGCGCTTTATAGCGATCGCCCGCAAGGCCCTTTCGAAGCTCAAATGGAAGCTGCGCACTCCTTCCTCCGACGAGGAAAGACCGTCAAGCCAGGTCAGGCGCGAAATACAGATACGCTCCTACATATACGTATGCAACCGCCTGCGCGCCGAGATGGCCGACTCGGATGTCCAGTCCGAAAAGATAAGCCAGCTCATCGCGGAATACGAGCACGCTATCTCGATTCTGCGAAGCCCGTCACCGTCTATTACGGCCCTGACGCGCAAGGCCGAGCCGGACTTGGATGCCATGAAGCTCGCGCTGCGCATCGAACTCGAGCAAATCCAGCTCGCCTACGACGAGGGCCGCCTGTCGCGCGGTGCCGCCCAGCGCATGCGCGAGAACGTATACCTCATGCAGGTCGACCTCACCGACAACGTGCAGGTATGATGGCGGCGCGTTCGGCTTTCAGGACCTGGTCTGGGATGCATCAAGCTTGGCTGCGCGTATCAGCTGTACGCATAAAGATAACGTAGCCCCGGAAGCCCTAGGTGGTGGGTCTTGAGCGATTCTGCAGCCACTGTTCCTGTCCTCCACATCTGTTAGGCGAAGCCAAGCGAAAGGCCCACCACCTAGGGCTTCCGGGGCGGTGGGATGGAAGGGCTTTCGTGCTTGCAGGACCGATGTGAGCTTCCATCCATTCTGGTACCTATATGCAGGTTCGGGAGTGCGTGCCCATTTCCGCTAAAATGAATCGAAATGCACATCGGACCACTAAGTTTTTCATGAGGGGATGCCATGCAGATACGTGAGCAGTTGGAACAGATCGTCGACGAGGCAATCGCGGCCGCTATAGCCGATGGCGCGCTTGCCATGGAGGAGGCGCCCGCCGCGGCGCTCGAGCGTCCACGCGATCCCGAGAACGGCGATTGGGCATCGACCGTTGCCATGCGCTCGGCAAAGCTTGCCCATGCAAATCCCCGCGCCATCGCAGAGGCCATCGTCGCGCATATTCCCGAAAACGACGTCGTGAAATCTGCCGAGATCGCAGGCCCCGGCTTCATCAACTTCCGTTTGACGGACGCCGTGCTGCAAGGCGTCGTCTCGTCGGTGCGCGAGCAGCGCGAAGCGTACGGCCATGGCACGGTCGAAGAGGGCCAGCGCAAGGTGAACCTCGAGTACATTTCGGCAAACCCCACCGGGCCCATGCACATCGGCCATGGGCGCTGGGCGGCGCTCGGCGATGCCATGGCGCGCGTCATGCGCCATGCGGGCTACGATGTGTACGAGGAATTCTACGTGAACGACCACGGCACGCAGATGGACGTGTTCGGCAACTCCATTGCCGTACGCTACCTGCAGCTGCTCGGCCAAGACGTCGAGATGCCCGAGCAGTGCTACGGCGGTGCGTACGTGAAGGATATCGCGCAGGGCATCATCGACCGCGAAGGCAACAAATACCTGGACATGGACGAAGACGAGCGGAGGATTGCCTTCCGCGAGATCGGCATGCACGAGATGCTCGACAGCCAGCGTTCGCTGCTCGAACGCTTCGGCACCACGTTCGACCGCTGGTTCAGCGAGCGCGATTTGTACGTACCCGACCAGGACGGCAAGTCCGCTGTCGATAGGGCGCTGGAGGTCATGCGCGAGCGGGGCTATATTTTCGAGGCCGAAAACGCCACCTGGTTCCGCTCCACCGATTTCGGCGACGACAAAGACCGCGTGCTCATCAAGGCCAACGGCGAGCTCACGTACTTCACGAGCGACATGGCCTACCATTACGACAAGGTCTGCCGTGGGTTCGACCACCTCATCGACATCTGGGGAGCCGACCATCATGGCTACATAAAGCGTTGCCAGGCCATGATGGAGGCCTGGGGGCATCCGGGCAAGCTCGAGGTCGTGCTCGGCCAGCTCGTCAACTTGCTGCGCGATGGCGAACCTGTTCGCATGTCGAAGCGTACCGGCGAAATGGTCACGTTCGAGGAGCTCGTAGACGAGGTGGGCGTCGATGCGACCCGCTTCCTCATGCTCTCGCGCTCGTCGGACCAGCCCGTCGATTTCGATATCGAGGTGGCCAAGAAGCAGGATGCCAGCAATCCGGTGTATTACGTCCAGTACGCGCATGCGCGCATATGCTCGATTTTGCGCAAGGCCGCGGGCGAAGACGGCGCGTTTGCCGACGAGCTTGCAGAACGCCTCGTGCCCGCAGATGTTGACCTTTCGGTGCTCACGCACGATTCCGAACTCGCCCTCATGCGCAAGATGGACGACTTTGCCGAGCTCGTAGCGCTCGCCGCCCGCGACAGGGCGCCGTTCAGGCTCACGCATTACGCGCAGGAGCTGGCGGGCCTGTTCCACCAGTTCTATACGAACTGCCATATCATCGGCGAAGACGAGGCGCTGCGCGATGCACGCCTGGCCTTGGCCGACGCGACGCGCGTGCTGCTTGCCCTCACGTTGAGCCTCCTCGGCGTCAGCGCACCCGAGCGCATGTAGGAAAGAGTTTGAATTTGAGCAAGGTTCGGCATACTTGCTGTAGTGTTTGCGCACATGAGCGTTGCATTCGTGCGCTCATCGTGTAAAATGACGAGTTGGTTGTATGCAAATTAGGACTTATGCAGCATAAATGAGCTACGAGTTGGGAGAAAACATGCCTATCAATCTAGCATCCGAGCACCTGGCCGTGATTAAAGTCGTCGGCGTGGGCGGTGGCGGCACCAATGCGGTCAACCGCATGGTCGAGGCGGGTGGTCAGGGCGTTGAGTTCATTGCCGTAAACACCGACCGTCAAGCCCTCCTCATGTCGGATGCCGACAAGACCATCCACATCGGCGAGGACCTCACCCGCGGTCTCGGCGCCGGTGCGAACCCCGAAGTGGGCGCGCAGGCTGCAGAAGAAAGCCGCGACGCCATCCGCGAGGCGCTGGCCGAAGCCGACATGGTGTTCGTGACCGCAGGCGAAGGCGGCGGAACCGGTACAGGCGCTGCTCCCGTCATCGCGCAGATCGCGCGCGACGAAATCGGGGCGCTTACGGTGGGCATCGTGACCAAGCCGTTCTCCTTCGAGGGACGCACGCGCCGCAATCAGGCCGAGCAGGGCATCGAGCTGCTCTCGCAGAAGGTCGACACGCTCATCGTCATCCCGAACGATCGCTTGCTCGAGGTCGTCGACAAGAAGACGA
>CAMPAJ010000091.1 GCA_946631805.1 uncultured Eggerthellaceae bacterium | reverse complement strand
CGCATCCATCCCGCCCGCATCGAGGAAATGTTCAACAAGGCCGAAAAGCTCGTGAACCAGCGCGTTCAGGAGGCAGGCGAGCAGGCTACATTCGACACCGGAATTCACGATATCCATCCCGAGCTCGTGCACACGCTCGGCCGCCTGCGCTACCGTACCTCCTACGGTCAAAACGTGCTCAACCATTCGCTCGAGGTAGCATACCTATGCGGCGTCATGGCAAGCGAGCTCGGCTTGGACCCCGTTCCCGCCAAGCGCGCGGGCCTTTTGCACGACATCGGCAAGGCAATCGACCGCGAGGTCGAGGGCAACCATGCCGTCATCGGCGCTGACCTCGCTCGTCGTTTCGGCGAAAAAGAGCATATCGTCCACGCCATCGAAGCCCACCATAACGACATCGAGCCCAATAGCGTTCTCGACGTTCTCGTGCAGGCCGCCGATGCCGTTTCGGCTGCCCGTCCGGGGGCCCGTAAAGAGACGCTCGATGCCTACATCAAACGCCTCGAGAAGCTCGAGGAGATTGCAATGTCCTACGAGGGCGTCGAGCGCACCTACGCGATCCAAGCAGGCCGTGAGGTTCGCGTTATGGTCAAACCGGAAGAAGTCGACGAGGACCGCACCGTCGTGCTCGCCCATGACATTGCGAACAGGATCGAAAACGAGCTGCAATATCCTGGCCAGGTCAAGGTCGTCGTCATTCGCGAAAGCCGCGCGATTGGCATAGCGAAATAGCGATGACCACCGATTCGCTCCAACAATTTGTCGAATCAGTAAGCGGAACGAGCCGTCTCCGAATCGAAGAGGACTTCGGGGGCGGCTTCGTCCGTCTTATGACCTCCGAGGCCGAGCGTCGCCAAGCTGCACAGGATATACGGTCGAGCGAGGACATAGTACTCGAGCTCTTGCGAAACTCGCGCGACGCGCATGCGTCCCGCATCTACATTGCCATGAGCAAGGAAGGGAACAAGCGCCTTTTAACCGCGCTCGATGACGGAGACGGCATTCCTCAAACCATGCAGAGCCTCGTGTTCGAACCCCGCGTCACATCGAAGCTCGATACATCCCACTCGGATGCTTGGGGGTATCACGGACGCGGCATGGCGCTTTATTCGATTTCCGTAAATGCCGAGAAGGCGTATGTAGCTGCTTCTGGCCCAGATTTGGGAACTGCCATACACATCGTTTCGGATACGACGAAGCTCGCCGAACGTACGGACCAATCGTCGTTTCCGACCTTTGACCTTGTGGAGCCTGGAAAGGTCAACGTGCGCGGCCCCCGAAATCTTTTGCGCACCATCTGCGAGTTCGCGCTCGATTGCAGGGCATCATGCTCGGTATACGTTGGCTCCCCGGCCGAAGTCTGCGCATCGCTCTATGCCTACGGTATGGCAACGCTCTCGGTACTCGATCGCTTGTTTTGCGATGACCATAGCCAAATCCCTCTTGTAAAGCGCTTTGCCACTGCCGCAGACCCGCTTGCTTTGGCGTCAATCGCCTCCGATTGCGGGCTCAACATCTCTGAACGTACCGCGCGAAGGATTATGGATGGAGAATTGAGCGAGCTCGATCCCGTTTTGCAGCGAATAACGATTACCTCTACGGCGTCGAAGGGCGACACCCCAAAGAAGGTCGCCGCGAAAAGGAGCGCTCCGCTTGACGCCAGGAGCGTCAAGCTCACCTCCGAAGACAAGCAAGAGCTAAAAGACGCAGTTATGCGTGCTTACGAAGACATTGCCCAGAGGCATTATCTCGAAGCTGAGGTGGGCGCGGAAGTCGGCATCCGTGGCGAGCGGCTTGTTATTTCGATACCTTTGGTTAAAACCCTCTAGCAAACCGGAAATCAACGCATCTTCCACGTCATCGTTCAGTCCTCATCAGTCCCACCTAGAAGTCAAATGGCGGGCTACGCTAACTGCGCCGTTTTATCCATTTGGGTTTTTAGCGTATTACGTGCTCAAACATCGCTAACGTTGAAAGGCGCGCAAATTACGGCTAGAATATACGTATATTTCAAGTAAACAGCATGTGAACTGTAGAAATAATGCATCGTAACCGCGCCACGTATAAGGAACCATATGCAAGCGAACGAACAATATTCTGGCCTCAGCTGCCTTAAGGTCTCGTCTAAATCATCTCCAGCCTCTGTCGCCGGCGCGATAGCAGGCATGGTGAAAGACGGGGTACCCGTAGAAATGCAGGCTGTTGGAGCCGGTGCCGTCAATCAAGCCATCAAGGCCATTGCTATTTCGCGCGGTTTTCTTTCTCCCGTTGGGATCGAGATTTCATGCATTCCTTCGTTTGCCGATATCATCATCGACGGCGAATACCGTACCGCCATCCATTTCGCAATCAAAGCGCAGTACTTGCATGGCACGGCCGATGCAGATGCCGACTCGTTCGGCGCTGACGATGTACGCTAGGTTTTGACTATGCCCATCGAAATCGGGTCCTTCAACGACCTGACGTTTCATGTGCAAACGTTTGGTTGCCAGATGAATAAGCATGATTCCGAGCGGGTCGTGGGAATGCTCGAAAACCTTGGCGCAACTGATGTCCAAACCATTGAAGAGGCCGATGTCGTCGTCTTCATGACGTGTTGCGTACGTGAGGCTGCGGATATACGCCTTATCGGCCAGGTCAATACCATGAAGAATCTGCCTTTGCGCGAAGGGTCTCCGTTGCGCAAAAGGCTCATCGCAGTCGGCGGCTGCATTGGGCAGCGGGACGGCGACAAGCTCTTTGAAGAATTGCCGCATCTCGACGTCGTCTTTGGCACGAACAACCTCTCGTCGTTGCCAAGCCTGCTGGGCCAAGTTCTTGAAACCGGCTCCAAACGTGCCGAAACGCTCGAGGAGTCATCCTCGTTCCCAACAGAGCTTCCTTCCACGCGGGAACATTCTTGGGCCGCCTGGCTGCCCATCACGATAGGATGCAACAACTTCTGCACCTATTGCATCGTGCCATACGTGCGGGGACGCGAAAAATCGCGCCCGATTGAAGACATCGAAGAAGACGCCCGCCGCTACGTTGCAGCTGGCGTCAAGGAGATTACGCTCCTTGGGCAAAACGTCAACTCTTACGGTCGCGACTTGTACGGCACCCCCCGATTCGCCGAGGTCCTCGACGCGGTCGATGCTTCGGGTATCGAGCGTTTGCGCTTCGCCACAAGCCACCCCAAGGATCTTACCGACGAGGTCATCCAGAAATTCGGTTCGCTTCGCTCTCTTATGCCTGCACTGCATTTACCGGCCCAATCGGGTTCCGATGCCATTCTCAAGGCCATGCATCGCAACTATACGGCAGATCACTACCGCGAGTTGGTGTGCAAGGTTCGGTGTGCCTGCCCCGATATAGCCCTTTCGACCGATATCATCGTGGGATTCCCCGGCGAGACCGAGGAAGACTTCCAGCGCACGTACGACCTCGTCGACGAAATCGGCTATTCGCAGGTCTTCACGTTCATCTATTCCAAACGCGAAGGAACGCCTGCAGCCAAGATGATCGACGATACGCCGCGCGAGGTCATCCAAGATAGATTCGATCGCCTCGTCGACCTGGTGCAAAAGCGCGCATTCGAAGCAAACCAGCCCGATGCGGGCAAGGTTGTGGATGTGCTCGTCGAGGGGCTTTCGAGGCGAGACCAGAGTTTGATCGTGGGGAAGAGCCCCAAGAACCAGACGGTCCACGCACCGTTACCCGAAGGTGCGTCAATTGACGATCTGATGGGCACGATAGTTCCGGTTCGTATTGAGGAAGCCAAGACCTGGTACCTCAAAGGGTCTCTCGCTTAGGCGTTCGTACGTATGTGTGCCGAATCCAATCGACCTATCATTTGCATAGTCGGCCCTACAGCATCTGGTAAAACTGCACTTGCCCAACGTGTAGCCACATCTATTGATGCCGAAATCGTCAGCGCCGACTCCATGCAGGTATACCGCGGAATGGATATCGGTACGGGGAAGATACCTCGAAGCCAGCAGCTTGTTGCCCATCATTGCCTCGATGTCGTAAACCCCGGCGAACCGTTCAGCGCAGCGCTGTTTCAGGAGCTGGCGCGCAATTGCTTCTTGGACATAGCTTCGCGCGGGAAGCGCGTAATCCTTTGCGGCGGCACGGGTTTTTACGTGCGGGCCGCAATTGATGATTACGAGTTTCCCGCAGGTGAGCAAGTAGATAATCCAATTCGCGAGAAATACCTGGCTATTGCCCGAGAGCAAGGTCCTGATGCCCTTTGGAAGCTCCTCGACGAACGTGATAGCGCTAGTGCGGCTATTATCCCGGCGAACGACGTCAAACGCGTCGTACGCGCATTCGAGCTGCTCGAATCGAATACGACATATGCCCAGCAAAAGAAAAAGCTCGCAACGCTGCCGCAACGATACGATGCGACGTTCATAGGATTAGCCGTCGATCCCGAAGTACTTGCCAAGCGCATTAATGCACGGGTAGACGAATTTATCGAGCTCGGACTCGTCGATGAAGTAAAGGGGCTTCTTGAGGCAGGATTCAGGGAGGGGATAACGGCGCCCCAAGCAATAGGCTACAAAGAAATCGTGTCGTACCTAGATGGCTTCTGCACGCTCGACGAGGCTGCCGACGCTATAAAACTCGCAACAAGGCGCTATGCGAAACGCCAGCGCACCTGGTTCAGGAAAGACGCACGCATCCATTGGATCGACGCTTCCAGCTTCGAGCTCGATGTGCTTGAATCGCAAGCCTTGGAAATCATAAAGACGACCGAGGAACCATCTTAGGCAATAGGGTAGTATAAGAGCCATGGACGAATCTTTGGAAAACCTCGAAAGGGCTATAACCGTAGGTATAGATTGGCCAGGCGCAGAATGGCCTGTTGAGTCCTCGCTCGATGAGCTCTCGAGATTAATCGATACAGCTGGAGCTACGGTTGTGGCTTCGACGACGCAAAAGCTCAACGCGCCAAACGCCCGCACGCTCGTGGGAAGCGGCAAAGCCGAGGAAATTGCTGACCTCTGCCGTGCGTACGCCGCCGACCTGGTAGTGTTCGACGATGAGCTTACGCCGTCCCAGCAATCGAATCTCGAGAAGATAGTCGGTCGCGACGTGAAGGTCATCGACAGAACAGCCCTTATCCTGGACATCTTCGCGCTTCATGCAACTACGCGCGAAGGCCGATTGCAGGTGCGCCTCGCGCAAAACCAGTACCTGTACCCGCGGCTGCGCGGCATGTGGGCTCACCTCGCTTCAAACCGCATGGGCGGCGGCGTCGGGTCGCGCTTCGGCGAGGGAGAAAGCCAGCTCGAGGTCGATCGCCGCATGGTGCGCAACCGCATTTCGTCCATCAAACGCGAGCTCGCCCGCATCGATAAAATCCGAACTACGCAACGCGAGGGACGCTACAAATCCCCTACGTTTAAAATAGCCCTGGCAGGTTATACGAATGCCGGCAAGTCGAGCCTCATCAACCGGCTTACTGGATCCGACGTCCTGAGCTACGACAAGCTCTTCGCCACGCTCGATGCCACAACGCGCAAGCTCAGGCTTCCCGAAGGCCGCGTCGTCACCATAACCGACACCATCGGCTTCATTCGCAAATTGCCGACCACGCTCGTCGAATCGTTCAAATCCACGCTCGACGAAATCAACGGCGCCGACCTCATTTTGCACGTCATTGATTGCTCTTCCGACGAAGCCGCCTATCAGATTCAAACCGTCGAGGACGTCCTCGGCCAAATAGGAGCCGAAAGCATCGAGCGGCTTACCGTCTTCAACAAAGTAGACCTCATGGAAGGCAATAACCGCCTGGAGCATCTGAAGAGAAACCATCCCACGGCATTGTTCGTATCGGCTGCGACGGGGGAGGGCATCGACGAGCTCATCGAGCGTATTTCGCGCGTTGCCGCAGCGCAGGGCACCTATTGCGATATCGTGGTCCCCTACAGTCGTGGGGACGTTGTAGCGCTTGCGCACAAACGCTGCCACATCGTCCTTGAAGAGCACGAGGAGGCGGGTACGCATCTGCGCCTATATGCACCTGCTGATTGCGCCCATGTGTTCCTGGAACTCGGCAGGGAAGAGTAGAGGTCGAATTCGAGCTGAGGCAAAGCTGACGCAAGCCCTCCGCCATTTCTGAAGCCATTTCTGAAGCTCGGATGTGGCTGTTTTACATGACGTCATATACCTCATCTAGAGGCTCTTAAAAACCTTGTTCGGTTCGGTTCTGTTGCTGCGGTATGCTACAGACGCCTGAACACAGCTACGACTTTGCCCGCTATGGAGCAATCGGTCGTGATGATGGGGTCCATCGAGGAGTTCTCGGGCTGAAGGCGAATATGGTCCTTTTCCTTGAAGAAGCGCTTTACCGTAGCGCCATCGTCGAGCAATGCAACGATGATATCGCCATTGTTGGCAACAGGCTGTTCTTTGACGACGACGTAGTCGCCATCGTTGATGCCGGCTTCGATCATTGATTCGCCTCGAACCGAAAGCATGAACGAAGGAGCATCGCCCACGATATCGGTGGGAAGCGTGATGGTGTCGGTAATGTTTTGCTCGGCCAAGATGGGCTCGCCGGCAGCAACGTTGCCCACAAGCGGGACGTCCACGAGCTTGCTGAACGAAGGTCGTACGACATCTGCTTCGATCTGAGGCTGCGGCTTATGTGATGCC
>CAMPAJ010000090.1 GCA_946631805.1 uncultured Eggerthellaceae bacterium | reverse complement strand
TGTCGATGGGGTCGCCCGGCTTGTTGAACGCGATGTGGCCGTTCACGCCGATGCCCAGGATGTGCAGGTCCTCACCGCCGGCTGCTTCGATGGCTGCATCATATGCGGCCAGTGCTTCGTCGCTGGTGTCCAACCCGCTCGGCACGTGCGTGTTGGCGGGGTCGACGTCGATGTGGTTGAAGAGGTTCGTGTCCATGAAGTAACGGTAGGACTGGTCGTGCGTGCCCTCGAGGCCCACGTACTCGTCCAGGTTGAAGGTGGTGACGTCCTTGAAGCTAATCTCGCCAGCCTCGCACATGCGCACGAGCTCTGCATACAGGTCCAGCGGCGTCGAGCCGGTGGCGAAGCCGAGCACGGCATTCGGCTTGGCGTCGAGGATCTCCTTGTAGATGGCGGCAGCCTGCTTCGCGATGCCTTCGGGGGTGTCGATGATAACCTTCATGTTGCTCCTTTTGTCGTGTGCTTAAAAAAGCCGGCTCGATCGAGCTGGCGGAATCATGACCAGTATTCCTGTGATGCCAGCTTATACATTGAACCTAAATTAGTATAGTAACGCAAGTGAGGAAACTCAGCGGATGTGCCTGTGAGGTACGAAACGTATGGTTAACAATCGGGAACGTGAAATGGGGTCGTAGCCGTTTTCACATCGCAATGTGAAAACGGCTACGACCCCATTTCACATGAAGCAGGGAACCCGGCGTGAGGGCCGGGTTCCCAAGATTGCGATTGATTTGCTAGGCAGTGCAAGCGCTCCGCGGCGCCGGCCCGGCGGGGCGGGCCTTCTGCGTGCCTATTCGAGCCCCAGCTCGGCCTGGACCACGTCGGCGATGGCGCGGCAGTGGCGCGCGCAGTCCTCGGCGGAGGCCGCCTCGACCATCACGCGCACGAGCGGCTCGGTGCCCGACGGGCGCAGCAGCACGCGGCCGGTGTCTCCCATGGCCTCCTCGGCGGCCGCCACGGCCGCGGCCACCGCCGCGTTGCCGGCCACGGCGGACTTGTCGCTCACGCGCACGTTGATGAGCTCCTGGGGGTAGCGCTCGAAGACCCGCGAGGCGTCCGATGCCGACATGCCGAGCCTGCGCATCGCGGCCAGGAACTGCACCGCGGTCATCAGGCCGTCGCCGGTGGAGTTGTAGTCGAGCAGGATCACGTGGCCGGACTGCTCGCCGCCCACGGCGTGGCCGTGCGCGCGCATCTCCTCGAGCACGTAGCGGTCGCCGACCTTGGTCTGCACGACGGTCACGCCCTCGGAGGCCATCTTCCTCACGAAGCCCAGGTTGCACATGACGGTGGAGACCACCGTGTCGTTGGGCAGGCAGCCGCGCGACTTCATGTCCAGGGCGAGGACCGCCTCCATCATGTCGCCGTCGATCTCGCGGCCCTCGGCGTCCACGAGCATCACGCGGTCGGCGTCGCCGTCGTGGGCGATGCCGACGTCGGCGCCGCACTCGGCCACGAGGGCCTTGAGCGGCCCGAGGTTGGTCGAGCCGCACTCGACGTTGATGTCGGTTCCGGTGTAGCCCTCGTTGACGGCCACGACCTCGGCGCCGAGCTGGCGCAGGGCCTCCGGGCTCGACACGCAGCTCGCGCCGTGCCCGCAGTCGAGCGCGACCCTCATGCCCTCCAGGCCCGCGCCCTGGGCGCGCACGGACCCCACGGCGTGGGCGACGTAGCGCTCCACCGCGTCGGGGACCTCCACGATGCGCCCGACCGCGTCGCCTGAGGGGCGCCCCTCGTCGAGCGTGCCCGCCTCGATGGCGGCCTGGATGCGGTCCTCCACCTCGTCGGGCAGCTTGAAGCCCTCGGCGTCGAAGAGCTTGATGCCGTTGTACTCGGGCGGGTTGTGGCTGGCCGAGATGACGATGCCGCCGTCGCAGCCGAGCTGGCGGGCCAGCAGCGCCACGGCCGGGGTGGGGATGACGCCTGCGAGCAGCGCGTCGCCGCCCATGCTGGCCACGCCCGCGCACACGGCGGCCTCGAGCATGTCGCCCGAGAGGCGCGTGTCCTTGCCCACGAGGACCTTCGGGCCCTGGAAGCGCACCGCCGCCTGGCCCAGGCGGAAGGCGGTCTCGCAGGTCAGTTCGATATTGGCGACGCCGCGGACGCCGTCGGTTCCAAACATACGTGCCATAGGGGAGCCTTTCGAATTCATACGGTTACTTGGTAGTGTTCAAAACTCACTACATAATACTATTGCTGTACGAAGCGAGGTTTCGGCGCTATTAATTCTTCATCGCAAAGATGACGGACCGCACATCACGTCATTGTCATCATTAGGGACATACGTTTCATATGTCATGTATGTCCCCAATGATGACGCGGATGCATCCAACAAGATTGTATGTACCACGCTTGGTTACGGTTAGCTTGCGCTGCCGAACCGCAAGCTCGAGGCTACATCATCATTGCCGTATGCCCGTTGCGGTTCGGGTTGGGGCAGTAGCAGATGATGTCGCCGCGACGAAGGTTCTTCATGACGCTCGACCTGCTGAAGAACGAGCTGCGGTTGGCGCGGGGTATGTAGATGATCTTGAACGGAGCGAGCTTGCCTGCCTTGGTGTACTTGGCGTTGACGGCCCTGATACAAGTTTCGAGCTGATGGTACTCGACGTTGGGAGCTCCGCAGTAGTATTTGTAGGCCTTCTTGTTGTAGGGAGGGTACCATTTGAGGTTGAGCTGGTCGCTCATATCGTAGTACAGCCAATAGCCGGCGAGCAGCGTGGGCGTGCACGACGTATCGCCGTACTGCTTGACGTTCTTGATCTTCTTCAGGTCGTCGTACGTCGGGTTCTTGCCGGTCGCCTTGACGACGGCTCTGTAAATAGATGCGCGCTTGGTCACGTTGGCCTGGCTCGTCGGGAAGCAGCCATTGTATCCCAAGTATTTGTTCCCAACGATGTAGCGGACCGCAGTCGCTGCACGTTCGGCAATGTAGGGATCGGTGCACCTTACGATGAAGTTCCAGCCGAAGTCCCAGTAGCTCCTGACGCTCGATTCGCCGCCCCTGTCGCCTCGGCGTCCGTCATAGTTGGCTGCCGAGTGGGCGAGGCGCCCGATGGTCTTGCGATACGCCGTGACCCTAATCTTTACTTTCTTGGTAGCCTTCTTGTACCTCGCGGTTTCCCGCGCCGTGATCGTGATCGTAGCAACGCCGGCCTTCTTGCCGATGGTGACCTTGCCCTTGGAATTCACCTTTGCAATGGAGGGGCGGTTGGACTTGTAGGAGCGCCTCGTCTTCGATTTCGCCTTGATGGTAAACGAGGGGGCTTTCACGGCGACGCCGTAGATTTCCTGTGGGACCTTGATGGTCTGGCGTTTCTTTTTGATGATGCGCTTTGCTTTGGATGTCGTGGTCGCCTTGGTCGCTGAGCCAGTTGTCGCACCGGCTTTTACACTCGAGCCCGATCTGGCCGTCCCTTCAGACGTTTGCGCGATTTCGGAACTGGGCTGGGTGGTCGCTTCGGTCTGGCCAGCTTGAAGCTGCGATGAACCGGTTTCGGCGCTTGCTGTCTCATCGGCTGCATATGCCGTGAGGCCGAGGAAGGGAAATGCCAAGAGAAGCACGCCTAGCATTAGGATCGCTGCACTGTTGATGAGTTTCCCTCTCGCTCGCATAGCTCCTCCTTCGGCTCAGCGCCTTGCGGTGTCTAAAGCAATCGCGAAGAGCAGGACGTCATACGTGCGGATGGTTCGATTGCGGTTCTTATGCGCGCCATGGGCTACTCAGAGCTGGCGATTGCTTGGCTCCGATGCCGTTGTCCTGATTGTAGTCCTTTCGCGCACATTTTGGAATCGAAACATCAATCGCTCGTTTGCTCGACGGGTTTCATTCGCGTAGTTCCGTATCTCAAGTTATTCACGTGGGGTATAATTGCGAAATTAGAGAACGTCCAGATAACAACCGCGTTGCAGGAGGCGCACATGAAGCTGGAAGAGTGCCGTTACGATGGTACGGGTTCGTTCGATTTGTCAAAGTATCCAACGCACGCCAAGGCCGACAAGAAGCGCAAGGCCGAATTCGCGGATCTTACCGCGAAGAACACCCAACTCATGGCCGAGCTTCAGGAGAAGCTCTATGCCGACGGACGCGAGGGCGTCGTCATAATGCTGCAGGCCATGGACGCTGCCGGCAAGGATTCGACCATCAAGCACGTCATGAGCGGCGTCAACCCCCAGGGCGTGAACGTATACGGGTTCAAAACGCCTTCGAAGGAAGAGCTCGCCCACGATTACCTGTGGCGCGCGATCAAGAACCTTCCCCAGCGCGGCAACATCGCCATCTTCAACCGCTCGTACTACGAAGACGTGCTCGTCGTACGTGTTAAGGACCTGCGAAAGACGTATGCCATGCCCGCCCGTTGCCTCGACATGCCCGAGGACGAGTTCTTCGACATGCGGTATCGCCAAATACGCGATTTCGAGGAGTATTTGTACGAGAATGGTTACCGCCTGCTGAAGATATTCCTGAACGTGGGCCGCGACGAGCAGTGCAAGCGCTTCCTCGAGCGCATCGATACGCCCGAGAAGAACTGGAAGTTCACGGCGGGCGATTTGGACGACCGTGCTCTTTGGCCTGCCTACATGAACGCATTCCAAGAGGCTATCGCGAACACGTCCACCGAGCACGCGCCCTGGTACATCATCCCCGCCGACCAGAAGTGGTTCGCACGTTGGCTTGTGAGCGAGGCTGTTGTCGGGGTGCTCGGCGACTGCGACCCCAAATTCCCGCATATGAGCGAGGAGGACTTGGCGGAAATGGCGTCGTGCCGCGAACGCCTCATGCAGGAACTGGGACAAAAATAGGACACTAACCATTAGAACGTCGTTTTCTGGTCCTTCGGGGCCTACAAGCAGGAACGTGATGCAGACGGCTATTCACGAGTATTTGCAAAGGACGGTCGAGTATGGAAAACTTGGCTAAGCTCAACGCTGTGACCTCGCTGCTTGACAATCTGCCTGCCATGACGTTCTCGAAGGATGCTAAGACGGGCATCTACTTGGCATGTAGCCAATCTTTCGCCGACTATGCGCATAAGGAAACTCCCGACGGGGTCGTGGGCTTGACTGATTTTCAGATTTTCGACCCCGAAACAGCGGCTCATTTCGTCGAGGACGACAAGAAGGCGCTCACGCTTGACGGTCCCTACACGTTCTTCGAGGACGTGCCCGATGCGGCCGGAAACCCCCGTCACTTCCAGACGACGAAGCAGAAATACGTGGATAACCAAGGTCGATTGTGCACGCTCGGGTTATGCGTCGACGTGACGGAGACCATGGCCGTCAAGGCGGCCGAAGCCGAGATGCGGGGCAAGCAGGAGGAGCTGCTGCATCGGAAGGCCCTGGAAGAGCAACTCGAGGTGCAGGAGAGGCTGCACGAGCAGCAGTCCAAGATGATCACGGCGCTCGCGTCGGATTATTGGAGCGTGTACTACCTCGAGCTCGACAAGAACGAAGGCGTGTGCTACCAATCGCATGCCGACGTGGACAACGGTTTCAAGGTTGGCGAGCATTTTTCGTACCTCGAGGCGGTTACCGCATATGCCAACGCGAACGTAACCGACGAATATCGCGACGAGTTCCTGCAGTTCATCCAGCCCGATTCCATACGTGAGGGGCTCAAGGCTCAACGCGTCATAGGATTTCGCTACATGGTTAGGCGCCATGGCCGCGAAACGTACGAAATGGTCCGGTTCGCAGGCGTGCGCCACCCCGAAGATCGGGATGACCACGTCGTGCATTCGGTAAGCGCCTGCTTCATCGACGTCGACGTCGACACGCGCCGCGCCGTGCAGCAAAGCCAGGCGCTCAGCGAGGCGCTTGCGGTAGCTGAGCAGGCCAACAAGGCAAAGACCGCATTCCTGAGCAACATGAGCCACGAGATACGCACGCCCATGAACGCCATCATCGGCCTGAACAACATCGCGCTCAACGATCCCGACGTACCCGAGCGAACACGCGATCATCTGGAGAAAATCGGCGTATCGGCCAAGCACCTCCTCAACATCATCAACGACATTCTGGACATGAGCCGCATCGAGAGCGGGCGCATGGTGCTCAAGCGCGAGGAATTCTCGTTGCCGAAGGTGCTCGAGCAGGTCAACACGATCATAAGCGGGCAATGCCGCGACAAGGGCCTGAGCTACGAATGCCGCATCAAGAATAAAGTCGACGACTACTACATCGGCGACGATGTGAAACTGCGCCAGGTCATGATAAACGTCTTGGGTAATGCGGTTAAGTTCACGCCTTCGGGCGGGTCGGTGCTGTTCACCATCGAGGAAACCGCGCATTTCGACGGCAAGTCCACCCTGCGCCTCGTCATGGCCGACACGGGCATCGGCATGAGCGAGGAATACCTTCCGCACATCTTCGATGCGTTCAGCCAGGAAGATTCGACGACGACGAACAGGTACGGCAGCACGGGCCTCGGGCTGCCCATCACGAAGAGCATCGTCGAGCTCATGAACGGCCACATCGAAGTCGAGAGCACGAAAGGCGAGGGGACGACGTTCACGGTCAGCGTCACGCTTGACGAGGCGCCGAGCAACCGGGCGCAGATTGCCGACGACGAGCTCAACCCCCACGAATTGAGCGTGCTCGTTATCGACGACGATCCGATTGCCTGCGAGCATGCCGAAATCGTCTTGGGCCAAGTCGGCATCTCCTGCGAGACG
>CAMPAJ010000089.1 GCA_946631805.1 uncultured Eggerthellaceae bacterium | reverse complement strand
GGTGCAGGCTCGGGTTCGGGTTCGGGTTCGGGCTCGGGTTCGGGCTCGGGCTCGGGCTCCGGTTCGGGATCCGGTGTGGGCTCTGGTTCAGGAGAGTGGGCATCTTCCATGACGATTTTGCCTGCAACGTCGACTCCGTCAATGGTAACGACGAAACCTCGGACCCCCGACTCGTCTTCAGTCGACCCCACATCGAACGTAATCGATTCGGCAATCTCGAATCCGAGCGGCGCTTGGTCTTCAGTAAGGGTATAGGTGCCTGCAGGCAGCTGAACGACTTTTTCTTCGCCCGTGCTTACCCAGGCTATGGGATCGATAGCGTTCCCTTCGAAGTCTTCGCCCTCGATGCGAAGATGAGCTCCCGCCAGTTCGGGACCGCCCCCAGCAATGACTTTGGAAATCACGATGTCGTAGGTTTGGAGCGCGTCTTTCATCACAACGGTGCCTACCCCATTGCCGCCCACGACGACCGAACCATCGAGAAGGACTTCGAACACGATGGACTCTGCTTTGCTGAAGCCAAGCGGCGCCTGGTCTTCGGTGAGGGTGTAGGTGCCCGCAGGCAATTCGACTTCGTGCGGCGCGCCTGCGCTGATCCACGAAATAGGCTCCACCACGTCGCCGTTGACGCTTTTGCCTTGCACGATGGACAAATGCGCGCCGGGCAGTTCGCTGCCCTGGCCAAGACGCACCTTGGAAACGACAACGCGATGCTTGGAAAGGGCATCTTCCATAACTACCTTGTCAACGGGAGCGGCAACGGGGCCTTCGTCACTTTCGGCAATCAAGCTGACGTTGCCTTCGATGTCGACCGTGAAGGTGATGGATTCGGATTCGTCGTAGCCAAGGGGTGCTTTGCTTTCGACAAGCGTGTACGTGCCTGGCTGCAGGGAAATCGTACGCTCGCTCCCGTCGCTTATCCAGCTTATCGGCTCAATGGGGTTTCCAGCGGCATCGTTTCCGACAACAGATAGCTGCGCGCCCGCAAGCTCTTGTCCGCCGCCCGCGATAACCTTCGAGACGATCACGTCATGGAAAACAGGGCTGTTCGCGATGTTGAACCCGTCGACGGACGATTCGTAGCCCGCCACTTCATCCTCGACGACAGTGTAGGCGACTTCTACACCGTCGACGGTGATGGGCAAGTTCTCGAAGGCGTACTTCCAACCGTCTTGCGCGGTAACTTCCTGAGCAGCAACCTCTTCGCCGTTTGCGAGCAAACGCACGGTGATAGACTCGGGGCGCATTTGCTCGTTGTCGCCCAGCCAGGTCTTTTCGCCCTCGATGTCCGTTATGTTAAGCGTGTTGGTGAACACCGCTTCGTACACGGCGTTCGGATCGAGGAACTGACCCGTTTCGCCTTCGCTTACCGTAACGAACTCTTCGTCGGCCACTTCTTCGACACGATACTTCGCCCCGTCGGGAAGCCCTTCCGCCAAAACGCTTTCCCCGTTCTTGAGCGTGAACTGGGCCTCTCCTCCGACGAAATCGAGTTCGCCGTAGCGACCGTCCGGCAGATACTGGTCGAGCACGACCTTGAACGTGAACTCGCGTTCGAAATCCGCTTCGCGATCGCTGACGACCTGCTTGCTTACACGAAGTTTGCCAGAGAACGTGTCAGCCGAACCAACGTAAATGCGCCCGTTGCTGCCAATGCCGCCGCCATACGCTTTGCCGGTGTTACCCGAAATGTAGACGCCGCCCTTAGCATCGAACACGTCACGTGCGCGCTGCTGGTCTTCGGCAGAAGGCTCGCTGTAGAGATTAGCGTAGCTCTTTCCGAAAAGCGAGCTGCTCACGCGCACTTCCTGGTCCGCATAGTCATAGTCCTCGCCGCTGCCCCAAACCTTCCAGTTGTAGTTTCCGCCACCGAGCATGTGCGACGCCACGAACATGTAAGGATTGCCCTGGTGGATAGCCGACCCTACCACCCTGCCGCTAAGAACGAAGATGTCGTCGGGCGAACCGTCGTTGTAGTACGTATTTCCGAACACCGCACCGCCGTCGTTGATGTAGACGACTAGGCCGCCGGACGGGCAATTGGCCAAACCGCCACCGCCGCTGTATGCGGTGTTGCCGGTGATGAACGGATTGACGAGTTCGAGCTTGCCATCGGGGTAATCAATGCTGCTGCTGTACTTCTCGTACCCACCGTTTACGTATATGCCGCCGCCGGAGAACATAGAATCGCGTATGGCCGCTTGCGCCACATTGTTCGTGATTTCGCCACCATCGACGTACGCCGAGCAGTTCGCCTGGATAAACACGCCACCGCCATTAGCCCGCGCCACGTTCCCATCGAGGACGCCACCGTGCATTTCGAGGCGAGGCCCGTGGGCGTAGGGCTTGCCGATCCACCACGTGCTCAGCGTGCCCAAAGCGATGCCGCCGCCCGAGCGCGCCGAAGAATTGCCCGAAACGACGCCGCCGTTGAACACCATCGTGCCCGAATGACTCGTGTATTCGGACGTGACAGCCACGCCGCCACCGTCGCCAATGCCGTCTTCGGTTACGGTACGGTTACCCGAAATCTCGCCGCCGTTCATGACGAACATGCCCCGTGTTTCGACACCGCCGCCAAGCTTCGAGGAGTTGTTGACGATGCGCCCGTCGTTCATGGTGAAGGTACCACTGGGCTTGACGAACACGGCGCCAGCCGTCGCGTACCCGGAACGCTCGTTGTGGTTGTTCTGCAGCACGGCGCCAGATTCGAGGACAAGCTCGCCCGAAACGGAAATCATGGGGGAGCTGTCCTTCTTGCTGTCGTCGCCGTCGACAACAATGTTGGACAAAACGACGGAGTTGCCGGCGGCAACGTCGATGAGAGTGCCCGTGAAACCAGGGGCTCGCTTCAGGACGACGCCGTCGGGCAGGCTCATTTCACCTGAAGCGGCGATGGTCCCCATCACATAGATGGTGTAGGCATCGGGGTTGACATCGAGCAGGGCCTTCGCCTGCGCGAATGTCGCCACCGGAGCTTCAGCGCCGCCGTCGTTGGCGTCGTCGCCCCGTACAGGATTCAGGTAGATCTCCGTCAAAGATACTGCGGCTTCGTTGGCTTCCACAACCGCGTCGTGGCCTTCGCCGGCATCGGAAGGTTCGTTCGCTTCGGGCATCGAGGCGAGGGCGAAGTGTCGGGCTGTGGGCGCAGGATTGACCACCGAATCCTCTTCGAGCGGGGTGGCAACGTTGTTGTTGCCCAGATCGGCTGCGCCGGGAACCACCTCTTGCGCATCGACGACGTCTTGGGCCTGCACGTCTTCGGCATCGGTGCCGTCGGCCTTGGCCGCATCGGGCTGTTCAGCGCCTTCAGGATCGTCGGATTGCCCGGCGCTCTCTGCGTCCGTCCCGTCTGCGACATTATCGCCATCGGCGGAAATGCTGGATTCCGCAGACCGGTCTAGCTGGTCGCCGCCTTCGGCAAACGCCGCAAGCGATGATCCTACCTGCAAGGAAAGCACCAGGGAAATGGCCAGAAAGATGGAGAGCAGCTTTTTGTTGTTCTTCATGTCTTCTACCTTCGTACAAGCACGACACGGTCGCACACGTGCAATTACCTACTATGGCTGGCATGCAAAGCCCGCGGGCAATGCGAAGCGCACCGCCTTTTGGCCGCGTGCTTATACGTTGGCAGATTCGCTCTATCAAAGTCCTTATATTCTACCATAATAATAGACTTATTTACGAGAGAACCTTATTGTCCGCTACCCTTGCCCGAGTAGCTTCAGCGAAGCGCCCAAATAGATGCGCTCATCGATGTCGTCAAGGTCCACGTGGGCAAGTTCTTCGATGCGCTCAAGCCGGTTCAGCAGCGTCGATCGGGCAACGAACAGTTCATGCGCAGCAGCGCTTGCGTTGTAGCGACACCGCATGAATGCATCCAACGTACGCAGCAATTCAGTGCCGTTGTCCTTGTCGTAGCACGACAAGGTGGAGACGGCGGGATGGCATACATATTCTGCGGGGATGTCGCCGCATCCGCGAGCAAGCAGCCATGCAAGAGCATAGTCTTCGAAGTGGTAATACCAAAACGTGGGGTTGTCTGCGCTGCCCTGATCGAGTGCAGCGCGGGCTTGAAATCGCGCTACAGCAAGACTCGCTGTCGAACTGAACAGCCGACTCACTCCGGCTTTCGCCATCACGTCACGCAGCAATTCGGGAATATCGGTCCGCAGCGCATGGAACCGCTCCCCTTCGTCGACGCCCATATACGCCATGACATACAGGCTACCGTCGACCACAACAGCATAGGACTTCTTCCACGATTGCTCGACTCGCTGGGCAAGGTAGCGCACACCTTCGTCCCCTTCCTGGCTGAAGCTGCGCTCAAGCAGCAAAAGGGCGTAGGTGCTTTGCTTGGCGTGCCCGTCGTTTATCAAGAGCGCATCGGTGGCTACTGCATCGATTTCTTTACCGGACAAAGCCATCGTAAGGGCGCTGCGAATCTGGTTCGAGCTCGAGGCGTCGTTGCCAAAAGATCCCGTGCGCACGTACATCCGCTCGACGAATGGGGCAAAGTAGCCGAGCAGGAACCGCACGAAACGGGCGCTTGCCACAGAGCCTGCATGGGGCATGATCAACGTGCCCACCAATTCGTTACCCGAGAAAACGTTTTTCATGAATAGGCCAGCGGAGCCGGGAGGAGAAAACACCTTGCGGCTGGCGCGAAGGCGCATGTAGTTATGCGACGCCATGAACAAGTCGGCCGCTTCTTCTTCGAACATTCCCGCACCATGGAGGTCAGTGCTGGCAGAATCGAGCAAATCGCTGCCAACCGAATAGCACACGCGCCGGTAGCTTTTGTCGACGAGTGTGCACGAGCATCCGAATGTCGAAGTCAGGGCGTCGAGCATCGGCTGGAATCCGGCAAACGTATCGACGTGGGCATGCAATTGCGCGTCGAGCCGCTCGTGCGCAACAGAATCAATCTGCATGTAGTTGTACAAATGTTGAAACGTCACCGAATCGCGCACATGAACATACGGCATGCCCTCTTTCTCGAACCAAGCGGCAAGTTCGCTTCCTGTGCATACGCACAGCGATCCTTCCATCGCCTTGCAAGGGTGCGGCCGTTCGTGGTCGGGCACAAGCACGGTATGCCCACTCATGTCTGAAGGCGCGTCATAAAGTATCGGGTAGTCGACGACAAAAGAGAGCGATGTGGATCCCCTCGGACCGAACACGACGTCGTCGAATTCCTGCGCAAGCAGGTAGTACACCACATTGCCAGGTATTTCCACAACCTACCTCCGTTGTACGAAGCCGCATGGAAAGTGTACCACTACAAATTGTAGTGCCTGATGCCATATTCTTGCGTGCTATGACGTATACCAGAATGTTTCGGTCTGGCCTAGGATTCAAGTTAAGCCATTTCAAAGGTGCAATTTTAGATTGAATGACGCAGTTTGCATTCTAATCGAATACGAAAACAGGCGCCGTTGAAATGTACATATCCAATCGTGGCTAAGGAGGAAACATGCTTACAGCCAAGGAAAACCTCATCGAGACCATGAAGCCGGGCGGCAAGCCGGATCGTTATGTGAACAACTACGAGGGCATCTATCTGATGATGCACCCGCAGATCATCCACTCGGGCGCACTCCTGTCCGAAGGCGACCACGACGTCGTCAATGCCTGGGGCGTCACCAACAGCTGGCCCGAAGGCACACCGGGCTCCTTCCCCGTACACACGCCCGACAAGATCGTTGTTAAGGACATCGATACTTGGGAAGACTACGTTCATGCTCCCTCGACCGACTTCCCCGAGGCGGAATGGGAAGAATTCCAGAAGCAGTACGAAGAAGTCACCGCTTCCGGCAAGGCGTTCGCCGCACCGTTGATCGTTGCCGGCCTGTTCGAGCAGACGCATCACCTGTGCTCGATCGACGAAGCGCTCGTGTACTACATGACCGAGCCCGACCGCATGAAGGACCTGCTGAAGTATCTCACGGAATACGAGCTGAAAGTAGCCGAGGGCCTGTGCGACCACCTGCATCCGGAGGCCATCTTCCATCATGACGACTGGGGCACCGAGAACAACTCCTTCATGCGTCCCGAAATGTTCGCAGAGTTCTTCGTCGAGCCCTACAAGGAAATATACGGATACTACAAGAGCCGCGGCGTGCAGTACATCTTCCATCACAACGACGCCTACTCCGCCAACCTGGTCGACTACATGATCGAAATGGGCATCGACGTTTGGCAAGGCAACATGGAGTCCAACGACTTCAAGGCCATGCAGGAAAAATACGCCGGCAAGATTTCGTTCATGGGCAACATCGACAACAAAGACGTCGACTTCGAAGGCTGGACGCCGGAAGACTGCTACCGCGTTGCCCGCGAGCACTTGGAAGGCTACGACTTCCAGAGCTACATCCCCTGCATCACCCAGGGCGGCCCGGGTTCGACCTTCAGCGGCACCTATGTCGAACTGTGCAAAGGCTTTGACATGTACAACTCCGAGAAATTCGGCTTCACCATGGAAGAGCTCGAAAACGCACGTCTGCCGCTACAAGTAATCTTCGGGTAATCCACTCGACGCTGCAAAGCGCTCGCGCGCCCCATCTTGGCCCTGCGAGCGCCGTCGCGGCACTCTCCTTTGCCGACGCTGCAAAGCGCTCGCGCGCCCCATCTTGGCCCTGCGAGCGCTCGTCGCGGCACGAAGGCCGCTTCCTCGCGCT
>CAMPAJ010000088.1 GCA_946631805.1 uncultured Eggerthellaceae bacterium | reverse complement strand
AAACGTACGCACCGCCCCCGCTCATGCCTGCCACAAAGTTGAGTCCCACCTCGCCCAGGACGAGCACTACCCCGCCGGTCATGTATTCGCAGCCGTTGTTTCCCACGCCTTCGACCACGAGCGTTGCTCCCGAATTGCGAACTGCGAATCGCTGCCCTGCCAATCCGTTCACAAAACCGCGCCCGGCCGTCGCGCCGTAGAAAGCGACGTTGCCCGCCACAAGGTTCTCTTCGGGCTTGAACGTCGCCGAGGACGGAGGCGCAACCGTCACCACGCCGCCCGACAGGCCCTTGCCCAAGAAGTCGTTCGCCTCGCCCTCGATGTTGAGCGTGACGCCTGCGGGAAGAAAGGCCCCGAAACTCACGCCGCCCGACCCCGAGCAGTCAATCGTCAGCGAGCCATCGGGAAGCCCGTCGGCATGCTGGGCCGTCACGGCCGAACCGAGCATCGTCCCCACGCAGCGATTGACGTTGGCAACGTCAACATGGAACCTCTGGGTTTCGAGCCGCTCGCGCGCGGCACGCGTATAGGGAACGAGCAATGTGGCATCGAGCGTCTGGGGCAGCGTATCCTGCGGTGCGCACGAAGCCAGGTAATGAGGGCAATCCGACCCGGGAATCGATTTTCCGTATTCTACGCGAGCACTTACGAGCAAGCCCGACAAGTCGACCAATCGAGCCTTCCAGCTCGCCGATTCCGAACGCTGCCTCAGGCATTCGACGCGGCCGACCATTTCCTCGACGGTCCTAAACCCGAGTTGGGCCATGATGCTCCTGAGCTGCTCGGCGACCATCGTCATGAAATTCACGACGTATTCGGGCTTGCCGGTAAACCGCCCGCGGAGCTTGCAGTTCTGCGTGGCGATGCCCACCGGGCACGAATCCTCCTGGCAATTTCGCTGCATCAAGCAGCCCATCGCCACGAGCGGCATCGTGGCAAAGCCGAATTCCTCGGCTCCCAGCAGGCAGGCCATGGCGACGTCGCGCCCGTCCATGAGCTTGCCGTCAGCCTCGAGCACCACCCGCGAACGCAGGCCGTTGCGCAAAAGCGTCTGCTGGGTTTCGGCAAGCCCAAGCTCGAGCGGCAAGCCCGCATGGTAAATGGAGTCGCGCGGGGCCGCGCCCGTACCGCCGTTGCTGCCCGAGACGAGTATCTTGTGCGCGCCGCCCTTCGCCACACCCGTCGCTATGGTGCCAACGCCCGCTTCCGCCACGAGCTTCACCGATATGCGAGCGCGGGGGTTTGCGTTCTTCATATCGAAAATCACTTCGGCGAGGTCCTCGATGGAGTAGATGTCATGGTGCGGCGGCGGTGAAATCAGGCCCACGCCGGGCGTGCAGCGCCGAGCGCGCGCAATCCAAGGCCACACCTTTGCTCCCGGCAAGTGGCCTCCTTCGCCTGGCTTGGCGCCTTGGGCCATCTTGATCTGTATTTCATCGGCGCTCATGAGGTAGCGGCTCGTCACGCCAAAGCGACCCGAGGCGATCTGCTTGATGGCCGAACGCTTGCTATCGCCATTGGGCATCGTTATCTCGCGTGCAGGGTCTTCGCCGCCTTCGCCGCTGTTCGAGCGGCCTTTCAGGCGATTCATCGCGATTGCCAGGCATTCGTGAGCCTCCTGCGAAATGGAGCCATAGCTCATCGCGCCGGTATTGAACCTCTTGACGATCTCGCTTGCAGGTTCGACTTCGTCCAGGCTCACCGGCGCATTTGCGGGCACGAATTCCAATAAATCGCGCAACAGGACCGTGCGTCCTGGGGCGTGCACCGTCGCACTGTATTCTTCGAACAAACCGAAATCGCCCTCGCGCACCGCCCGCTGCAGCAGCGTGATGACCTGCGGGTCAACAAGATGGTCCTCACCGCCGAGCGGGCGCCACGAAGAGATTCCCGAGCTGGGGAGCTGGCCGGGCGATGCGCAATGCCGAAGCCCCATTGCCAGCGCATGGCGCTCATCGCATTCGCGCTGCACGTCGTCTATGCCCAGGCCTCCCACGCGGCTGACCGTGCCTGCGAAATGCTCGCCGATGAGCTCGTCGGACAAGCCGACCGCCTCGAACACCTGTGCAGCGTGGTACCCCTGCATAGTCGAGATGCCCATTTTCGACATGATGGATACGATGCCAGCTACCACGGCTCGATTGTAATTGGCAATAGCCTCGCGCACGTCCAGCGAAATGACCCCGCGCTCGCAGAGGTCACGTATGGTGTCATGGACCATGTACGGAAAAATGCCCGAAGCGGAATATCCCACGAGAGCCGCGAAATCATGAGGAGATATCGCATCGCCCGTTTCCACGATGATATCGGCATGCGTACGCAAGCCTTTTCTCAAAAGCCGGTTGTGAACAGCCGCAACGGCCAGCAAAGACGGAATGGGGACCTCGCCGGGCCCGACCCGGTCCGATATGACGACAAGGTCCGCGCCGCCGCGCACCGCACCCTCCGCATCGCCAAGCAAGCGCTCCAAAGCGTCGCGAAGCGCACGGGGCCCGCCGCCGAGCGCGTAAACGGCGCGAAGCACCGCGGATTTGAAACCATGCCGCTCGATGCACGCGAGCGCTTGGAAGCCGGCCTGGTCAAGAAGCGGCGTGTCGAGCCGCACGAGCCGGCAATTAGCGCGTGCGTCTTCGAGCAAATTGCCGTGATTGCCTACGTATAGCAGCGTCGACGTGATGAACGACTCGCGCAATGCGTCGATAGGCGGGTTTGTGACCTGGGCAAAGAGCTGATGGAAATAGTCGAAGAAGCTATGCGGGTGTTTCGACAGGCAAGCAAGGGGAACGTCGGCCCCCATCGAAGCCAACGGCATGGCCCCATCGCGGGCCATCGGTATCACCGTCTCCTCGATATCGTCGAAAAAGTATCCGTGCACGGCTTGGCGCTCGTGGAGGGCCTGCCCGTCGTCCACATGGGACGCGGGCGCATCCGTCCGCTCGCCAACCAAGTCCCCAAGCGCAATCATGTTGGAATCGACCCAGTTCCGATACGGTTTCTCGTTGGCGAAGCCGTTCTTTATCTCGTCGTCGAAGAGCACGCGTCCGCAGCTGGGGTCGACGAGCAGCATCTGGCCCGGCCCCAGGCTTCCCGAAATCAGGATCGTAGCGGGATCGACGTCGAGCACCCCGACCTCGCTCGACAGAATCAGGCGGTCGTCCGACGTGATGTAGTACCGGGCGGGTCGCAGCCCGTTCCGGTCGATGGCCGCACCCGTCACGCATCCATCCGAGAACGCTATGGCTGCGGGACCGTCCCAAGCCTCGGTGAGCATGGACTGGTACGCGTCCCAAGCGCGCCTCTTGTCGGTCAAGTTCTCGTTGTTGTCCCACGGCTCCGGAAGCACCATCGAAACGGCGCGCGCCAAACTCCGCCCGTTCATCGAGATGAATTCGAGCAGGTTGTCGAGCATGGCGGAATCCGACCCTTCGCCGTTCAATATCGGCAGCACGTTTTCCAAATCGGCGCCCATTACGGGCGAGTACAGATTCGACTCTCGGGCATGCGTCCAGCTCACATTGCAGCGAAGCGTGTTTATCTCGCCGTTGTGCACGATGTAGCGATTGGGGTGGGCGCGCTCCCAGCTTGGCGTGGTGTTGGTCGAATAGCGCGAATGCACGAGCGCGATCGCCGTCTCGGTCGATGCGTCGTCAAGGTCGCAGAAGAAGCGGCGCATCTGCGTCGACACGAGCATGCCCTTGTACACGATGGTTCGCGAAGACATAGAGCAAACGTAGAAACCCCGCTCGGCAAGCCCCGGGTCCGCCGCAGCCGCCCTCTCGATGGTGCGGCGGCAAACGTAAAGGCGACGCTCGAACTCCATGCCGACGGCAACGTCTTTGGGCCGGCCCAGGAACGCCTGCTTGATAACGGGCATGCACTCTCGCGCCGTCTCCCCCAAATCATGCGGGTCAACGGGTACGTCGCGCCAAAACAGCAAGGGAACGCCGCACTGTGCGCATCCGTCCTCGAACACGCGCATTCCACACCGAAGCCCTTCCTCGTCGCGGGGCAGAAACAGCATCGCGACGCCGTAATCGCCCTCTGCCGGCAACAGGTGCCCGCATTTCTGAGCCTCCTTGCGAAAGAAGCGATGCGGCACTTGGAACAAGATGCCCGCACCGTCACCCGTGTTCTTCTCGAGGCCAACCCCGCCGCGATGTTCCAGGTTCACGAGAACCGAGAGGGCGTCGTCGATCATCTGATGGGAGCGCATGCCGGTTACGTGGGCCAGCGCCCCGATTCCGCATGCGTCATGTTCAAACTCGCTTCGATATAAGCCCTGGCTTGCTGGCTGCTGTAGCATCGTTGGCTCCATTTCGCTCCCTCGCATGGGCGGCTCATCCCCGATTCCCAAAAGATGCGCCGACTGAGCCTAGAGTCTATGGGTGCGACATGTCGCATGTATTTCGCTCGCGTTTCAGGAAGGTTAAATGCACAGGGCCCAGAACGCTTGCAACCACCGCCTGGCCCCGAACGAGACCAGTCAAAAGAGAGGCAGCAATCCAGGTATCGATACGGCAATAACCGCTTGCGCGTTATTGCAACGCGGACCTCCAGAGGTAGCCGACACCGCGGACGGTCTCGAGGTACTGGGCCAAACCCGGCCCTATCTTGGCCCTAATCCTGCGCACGTGCACATCAACCGTGCGGGAGCCTCCGTAATAGTCGAAACCCCACACGCGTTGCAGAAGCGCGTCGCGCGAGAAAGCGCGATCGGGATGTTGAACGAGGAACGAGAGCAGGGCGTATTCGAGATACGTAAAATCAACGGGCGCGCCCGCGATCTTGACCTGGTACGTGTCGAGGTTGAGCGACATGGCATCCACCGTCACGATATTCGCGCGAACGCTCGTGCCCGTCTCCTTCATGAGCACGCGCACGCGCTTGAGGCATTCGGCCTGCGTTGCGCCATGTACAACGAAATCGCACGCCACGAGGGTTGGCATCTGCATATCCCTCAGATCGGATTCGTCAACTATAACCAGCAGCGGGCATTGGTTGCGTTCGGCCACCGATACGATTTCGCCCATTCGGTCAAAAGCGGCGCCTCGTGCCTCGAATACGATAAGCGAGCAGGTTTGCCCTGCATGAAGAAGCTTGTCTACTTGAAGGGTCGACCCTGCCGCCACTTCCACGTCAAGCATCGAGAGCACACGCTGGAACAGATACGCGTTATCGAGCGAATCAGCTACGAACACCACCCGCTTGCGCATCGAATCACCACCGGAAATTCGCGACTACATTCTTGTCCATCATGGCGAGATAGCCTAACAGCTCATCGTGTCGCATCGGTTTCGCCCTCGTTTCGAGGAGATTAAACTTGTTTGCCCGAGTCATATTTCCATGCTAATGCGGAGCGATTGCCAGCACGTTAAATCTTCCCAGACGGCCGTGCCCGGTATCGAATGCGCTTATAATCAAGAGGCGTTTGGAAGGACTGCATCGATTCATCGGCAGAATCACCAGGCGCTTTTTTAATGCGCGGAGACGGGAGGCACCTATGGCAAAGCACATCTTCGTGACAGGCGGCGTCGTATCGTCGCTCGGTAAGGGCATCACCGCCGCATCGCTCGGGCATCTGCTCAAGGCCCGCGGGTACAAGGTGACGATGCAGAAGATGGATCCGTACCTGAACGTCGACCCCGGTACGATGAGCCCCTTCCAGCACGGCGAGGTGTTCGTGACCGACGACGGCCACGAAGGAGACCTCGACCTCGGGCACTACGAGCGCTTCATCGACGAGAGCCTTTCGCGCGAATCCAACTTCACGCAAGGCTCCATCTACCAATCGCTCGTCGCGCGCGAACGCCGCGGCGATTTCCTCGGCGGCACGGTACAGGTCATTCCCCACGTCACCGATGCCATCAAGGAGCGCGTGCTGCGGGCGGCCTCGCAAACGGGCGCGCATATCGTCATATCCGAAATCGGCGGGACTATCGGCGACATCGAGGGCCAGCCGTTCATCGAGGCGGTCCGGCAGCTGCGCCACGAGCTCGGTCCGGACAACGTCGTGTTCGTGCACGTAAGTCTGGTGCCCTACATAGCCGCCGCCCACGAGGTCAAAACCAAGCCCACCCAGCATTCGGTCAAGGAGATGCGCTCCATGGGCGTGCAGCCCGATTTCATCGTGTGCCGCTCCGACCACGAGGTCACGCAGGCCGTGCGCGAGAAAATCGCCCATTTCTGCGACGTCGACGTCGACTCGGTGCTCTCGTGCGTAGACGCGCCGAGCATATACGACGTGCCCATCGATTTGCACGAGCAGGAGTTCGACGTCAAGGTGCTGCGCAGGCTCAAGCTCCCCGAGTGCGAGCTCAAGCGCGTGCCGATGGCCGATTACGTCGAAGCCGCCGCCCGCTGCGAAGGCGAGACGGACATCGCCGTCGTGGGCAAGTACACGAGCTTGCCCGACGCCTACCTATCGGTCGTCGAAGCGCTCGGCCATGCGGGCGTTGCCAACGGCACGCACGTCAACGTGCACCTCATAAACGGCGAGGAGCTGACCCACGCGAATGCTGCGGAGGTCCTCGGGCGCATGAACGGCGTCCTCGTGCCGGGCGGATTCGGCCACCGCGCATTCGAGGGAAAGATCGAAGCGGCGCGCTTCGCCCGCGAAAACAACATCCCTTACCTGGGTATTTGTCTTGGCCTGCAGGCGGCAACGTGCGAATTCGCACGCAATGTAGCTGGCTTGGCCGATGCGACGTCGGCCGAGTTCGTCGGGGAAACCGCACCTCGGGACGGCGAGCTTCCCCCGCTCGTCATAGACCTCATGCCCGAGCAGGAAGACGTCGAGGACAAGGGCGGCACGATGCGCCTGGGCGCCTATCCCTGCAAGATCGAGCCCGGGATAAAGCCGTTCTACTACACGGTGCAAAACGGGCAATTCATTTTCGCATC
>CAMPAJ010000087.1 GCA_946631805.1 uncultured Eggerthellaceae bacterium | reverse complement strand
TGCCGGCGGCGCTGCGCTGGTCATGGGCGATACCGCGAGCATCACGGACAACAAGGCAGCGGCTTCCGGCGGCGGCGTGTTTGCTCGCGGGGGAGACGCTACGACGGGCTACATGACAGACCCTGCGTCGTTGACCATTTCCGGCGGCGCCACCATCAAGGGCAACACCGATGCGGCTGATGCTCCGGCTGCCTCCAACGTGTTCTTGGGGAAAGACACCTCTGCACTGCACAACGCAGACTACGATGCGAGGATCACCATCGCCGGCGAGCTGACGGGCACCGACCCCATCGGCGTGACGGCGGGGTACACCGGCACGTTCACCAGCGGTTGGTCCGCCAACATGAGCGGCAAGGAGCCGACGAGCTACTTCGCAAGCGACAGCAGCGCCTATGTGCTGAAGGCGAACGGCACCGAGCTGGAGCTGACCCCAGCGCCGAAAGACCCTGTGAGCTACCTGGACTGGGACGAAGCGCAGCAGAAGCTGGTGAACAAGACCGGCGACGACGCGCAACGCTACTACACCGTGCTCGCCAACAGCGAAGACGAGTGGACGTATGTGTTATGGGGAAGCGGCTGGTACGTGGTGCCGGCGGGCGAGACCGTCACCATCAACGGGCCTATCCAGTACACCGGCGACGTGCACCTGATCCTCTGCGACGGTGCGACGCTGAATGCCGTCAGAGGACTCATGTCTTCCTATCAGCCAGATGACAGCCTGACGATCTATGCGCAGAGCGAGGGCGATCAGGCAGGGAAGCTGGTTGCGAAGCCAGAGTCTTATAACCCCATCGACGGGGGTAGAGGCACTATAACCATAAACGGGGGCAGCATCGAAGTCTCGAGCGAATTCGCGTCTGCGATTTCAACCTGGGCAAACGAAGTCGGCGATAAAGGCGACATCACCATTCGGGGCGGCATCGTCAACGCAACAAACAGACGCGGCAGCGCTATCAACATCCAGAAAGGCACCTTCTCCGTAATCGGTGGCACGGTAAGGGCGACGGATTCGGAGAACGGCATCTACGCTAACGACGACGGCGACATCGCCATCAGCGGCGGCACGGTCGAGGCGATAGGCCAGAACTACGGCATCTATGCATACAGCGGAGACATCGCCATCAGCGGCGGCACGGTAGTGGCAAGTGCAGTTACGCAACCCGGCCTTTACGCCTATAGCGGCAGCCTGTCAATCACGGGCGGCGAAGTGACCGCCAGCAGCGACGAATGGAGCGGCATTTCCGTCAGCGAGGGCAAGCTTGCCATCGGCGAGAACGTCTACGTGGAGGCGGGCGCCGACGAGGCCAGCGCCGCCTCCGTGCCCGATCCGTCCACCTGGACGCACCCCGAGAAGTGGGTGCACACTATGAAGCTGGAGCCGCACACCCACACCATCGGCGAGGGCGAAAGCGCGCAGACCATCACCTTCCAGCCGTGGTTCAAAACCGACAGCCTTCCCACCGAGGCGGGCAACTACTACCTCATGCGGGACGTGACGCTGAAAGACCAGTGGAATACTCCTTCTGGCACGACGAACCTCTGCCTGGGTGGAAAGACCATCACGGGCAAGCTCAGCGAAAGCGCCAATCACGACTCCTCTGTCGTCAATATCGCATGGTACAGCACCTTGAACCTCTACGACGACGAAGAAGGCGCTGGCAAGATCGTTTCGGAAGAGTACGTGTTTTCCGAAGAGGGAAGCAACCTCACGGTCTTGGTGCGGGTTGTAGATACCTTCGACGGCACGTTCAACATGTACGGCGGCACGCTCTGCGCAACGGAGGGCAATCAGGTATATAGCGGCGTATACGTGAACGGCGGCTCATTCACCCTGCATGGCGGCACGATCCAGGGGGCGCGCGCGAGCGGCGTGGACGTGGGCAGCAGGAACGGCGTGTTCACCATGAACGGAGGCACGATCACCGGCAACGAGGCGCGTGAGGGTGGTGGCGTTTTCGTGCAAGAGTACGGCACGTTCACCATGAACGGCGGCAGCATTGCGGGCAACGAGGCGCAGCGCTACGGCGGCGGCGTCTACGTTGAAGCCGACGGCTCCTTCACCATGAACGGCGGCAGCATCACCGGCAACGACGCGCAGCGCTTTGGCGGCGGCGTGTACAACACGGGGTCGTTCAGCATATCCGGCGCTTCCGAGATCAACGGCAACACCCACACCCACGCCCCACTCGATCCCGATGCCGACAACGTCTACCTTGTGAGCGACGCGGTTGTCAACGTGGCTGATGAGCTGACCAACACTACGCCCATCGGCATTACAATGCAGGCCGAGGACGTGTTCACCAGCGGCAAAGCCAGTGGCTACATCGAGCAATTCGCCAGCGACAGCGAGGAGTTCGTCGTTGCCGTGAAGGGCAACGAACTGATGCTCCAGCACCTCAAGCATGGTATGAGCTACTACGAGGACGGTGCCACAGTCACCGCTGAGTGCGCCTGGCCTGAGTCTTGTAGCCTGCCCGAGGGCAAGGTGGCCCTCAGCATCGTGGCGCCCACGCTTGCCACCTACGGCGGAGAGGGCAGCGCGGCGGCCAGCCTGGAGGGGCTTGAGGACTTCAACGAGGCGTGTGAGCTGAGCCTTGCCGAAGCGGATATCAAGTACTACAAGGCCACGAAGAGCGGCAACGTATACGCCAAGGACGGCGACGCGCTTTCCGCTGCGCCCACCGATGCGGGCGACTACCTAGCCGAGCTGGCCATCCCGAATGGCGGCGAGGATTATGCTGGCAACCCCAGCTATGTCTACATTAGAGTGGGCTACACCATCACCGAGCTGGGTGATCTGGAGCTGACGAATGGTCGCCAGCAGTCTTGGGTCACCGGCGAGCGCCGCGAGATAAGTGCCTCGGCCACCAACCTAGCCAACGGCGAGGTCGTGACCAAGTGGACCTGGGAGTACACCAGGACCCCCGAGGACGAGGGCAGCTGGAAGCGCTCCGGTGCGACCACGTTCGCCGAGGATGGCACCTGCACGATGGTCATCCCCGAGTGCACGCAAGCCCGCAAGAAGCCTATGGCTTGGCGCGTTACCGCCACCACTAACTTCGAGCGCACGGCTACCAGCGCACCGCAGAGCCTCTACGAACCGAAGGAGCTCTCCGTTGCCGCGAAGGGCGAGTTCAAGTGGGTCGAAGGCCAGCCCGTCAACATCGTGGCCGAGGTCTCCGGCCTTGCTCCCGGCGAAGAAGTAGCCAGCTATCAGTGGTACTACAGTCGCGACAACAAGACCTTCAAACGCTCCGGGGCGAAGACGGTCCAAGAGGGCAGCACGCTGACCATCAAGATCCCCAGCTGCACCGAGGCGCGCAAGGCCCCTATGGCCTGGTCCGTGCGCGTCGTCACCAGCGATGGTCGCGTTGTCACCAGTGACGGCATTTCGCTCGTGGAATAAGATCGGAGCAAGAGCGGATACCGCCCTTCATCCTCTTGATGCGAACCATAAGGGCCCTGGAGATCAATCCGGGGCCCTACGTGCGTCAAAGAGGACGAGCCGCTCCGTGCGACAGGGCCCCTCTATTCCGTCGCGCTCGAGCGATTATCCCTTTGCGTCCCCTTCACGTTCGCTCAGGTAGTCCCGGAAGCCAGGTATATCGAAATCGAGCGTTCCATCAGGTCTTTCCCCGATAACCCCCTGAACGAGCAGACGCGATTTGTATTTCGTGGAATAGTTGCTTTTACGCCCATCCGGGCCGAGATGTCGTGAAGCGTACTTCCATGTAGATCGGCAAGCATGGCTCTCAGGAATCGTAAGTCGCCGTTTGATAGCTCGCGGTACGTGGCGTCGAACACGCCTTCTTTGATTTCTTGTCGCGCGAGGCGAACCCCGTGTTGCGAGGACTCGGTGGTGATGCGCCCTTCGATCGAGCTATCCTAAGCCCAAAAACCTACAAGTTGCATCATCTAGGGAAACCCTCCGGCGGCGCCAACGCATGCGAGTAGCGCATCGTCTTCTATGCTGCCGCCCGCCTCGAGCACTGTCTTACGCAGTGTGCTTTCGACGTCGGCGTCGCTGAGCCGGCCTAGCCGATGCATGCGTGCCCGCCGAAGGAACGATACGCTCATGTCGTTGACGAGTTCCGCGGCCCGATGCGGAAGGCCAGCCATGACGAGTGCAACCTTCCTGTCTTCCTGTACGAAATGTTGGTAGACTGCGGCAAGTTGGACCATTTCGTCGAGGTCGGTTCTTACCTCGTCTACGGTGATGAGCAGGCCGGTGTCGTGTTTGGATAGAGTGTCAAGGAGCTTGTTCATGCGCGTTCGCCAGTTTCCCTCGCTGGTTTGAGCTCGGGAAAACTCGACCTCCAAAACCTGTGGTATGCCAATGCCCTTCAGGTGGGTGGTAGAGTCTGGCTCGATAAGCTCCGATGCGGCTTTTCGGGCACGTTCAAGTACGTCTTCGAGCATGCCGGGCAGTGCGGAAACCCTCGCCGAAATCCAACCGTGCTCGAGTGCGGTGGTCGCAATGCATGCTAGGAGTGCGGTCTTCCCCGAACCGTGAGGTCCGATGATTATGGTCGACAGGTTCGGGTTGCCCGGGCCGTCGTCGAACGCTTGGCTCATTGCGTCGAGGATGTCTTGCCGGCCGGCCATGCAAGGAGGCACTTTCCCGAATGTTGGGGTGAACGGGTTGCGCATCTTTAGGTGCCTCTTTCGCATCTTTCGCACGATTTCGCATCTTTCGCAACCATCGTCACCACGACCGACTTGAGTGCCAGGGCCTCGTCGGAACAAGGCGCCATGGTCTGTTCGATGCGCGTAACCATGTGATGCGACGCGTGACGCCGGCGTCATCTCCTCGCGGCGCACTTGGTTTCGATCTGGGTGCGACGCCGCACCCGCTGCAGATTTCGTTCTACGAGTTGTGCGAGTTTGTTCGCCCTAGTCGGAAAAGCACCAGAAGCCTGTGCCTGTTTCCGGGTCGTGCTTCCTTCCGATGATGCCGCCTACGACGGGCCTCAGCTCGATTTCGCCCGTGTACAGGATGGTGATGGACTTAACGTGCCCCGCCGCGATACGGTGATCTTCGCCATCCTTGTACGCGAGGGCCGCATGGGTGTGGTGGTGCAGACTGCCGTCGCTGTCTGATATGACGTTGCCGGCAAGGGACACGAGTTCCAGCATGCCGGAAAACGTCTGCGTCTCGAACTCGCCTGTCTCGGGGCGGAAGGTCTGGATTTGTGCTTCGCTGCAGCCGCCTATGCCGCTGTACGTGGCTGAACCGATGCGCTCCCTTTCGCATAGGGCGACAATCGACGAGATAATCTCGTCGCCTTTATCAAGGCGGATGTAGTACGCGTCTCCGAACCTTCTGTAATCCATCTTCGTTCCTCCACTCGAATTCATCGGCGTTACGCGCGGACCGACTTGTTGGGATCGATGGTCATGGACTGGAAGCGGTTAGCCATGTACTCGTCGTTGAAGTTCTCGGCGTAGAATTGCTCGATTCCGGGTACGGGAACGTGGCCTGCCTTGCGCGCGCCCCAATTATCGAGTGCCTGCAGGGTCATCACCGCATTCACCAGCATCAGCGCGGCACATACGAGCGTGACGCTGTAGCGCCATTTCCAGGGGATGAGGTTGAACAGCCGCAGGAACAGTGGCAGCAGCAGCTTAATCCATACGGTGCCGAGGACGCCGAACATCGAAGCGAAGAGCAGACAGGTGCGCCCGCCGAACAAATCGCCGAGGAACTCGTTGGAGTAGTCCCAGGCGGTGGCGCCGAACGCGATCTCCATGAACCAGCTGACGAAGTACTCGAAGCCGCCGCCGATTATGGTGCAGACGACGAAGATGAAAATGATGTTGCGGTCCTTGAAGCGGTTCAGTGCGATGGTCATGAGCACAGCCCCGATGCCGTAGATGGGGGAGAAGGGTCCCCACAGCAAGCCGGCGCGATCCTGGTAGACACCTGGTTCGACGACAACCATGTGGAAGATGATCTCGACGATAAGACCGATGAAGCTGCCTACCATAAACGTCCAGAACAGGTTGAAGAAATCGAGGCGTATGTAGCCTTCGCCGGGATCGGCCAAGCCAAGTGTGCCCTGCTGTGCGTGGACTTCCGTATCGAGCTTGCGAAGGCCCGATTCCAGGTTCGACTCATGTACGAGAGAGGGGTTCAGGTAAGACGATAGCGCTACCTGCGCCGCTAACTGCACGGAGTTAAAAAGCAGCAACCAGTCGATGCCGTAGAGCATGAACTCGCAGACGAGCGAAATCACCGTCACGGCGATGTTTACGTTTATAAGTGCGCTGGCGGCACCCCGCAAGCCCCTGATAAGGCGCAAGCCCACGAAAAACGAGAGCACTGTCGAAATAAACGAGCAAACTGCTGCTATGGCGATGACCACTGCGGTGGTGGTTGTTATCTCGCCGAGCGCTTCCTCAAGGAAGCCGCTGTGAACAACAGGCATTATGGCCACGACGGCGGCGCCGATGCCAAGGGCGCCCGTCACGATGAGAAAGATGCTCAAGAAGCGCAACGGCATAGGAAGCTTCGAGAAGGCCATCCCCTTCGTGCGGCTATGCACGATGGACATGATCTTGCTGCGCTCCTTGGTAGTGAGCGGCTGCTCGTTGCTGCGTTCGCGCGCTGCCGTCAGGATGGTCTGCACGCCCTCGTCATCGAGAAGCCCGTCCGCCACAGCATCGCGAGTAATATCGAAGATGTCTTTGTTTGCCATGCTAAGATCCCGTCCGTTCCTGGAGTGAGCTCCACTATTCTAACCTGACAGAAGCCCGCACACTCACTGGATTATGATAAAGTGCGGCTCCCGCGCGCCGAAGGTGCCTGGCCCGACGGCTCCCGCGCGTGACAAAGGGTGCCTGGCCCGACGGCTCCCGCGCGTGACAAAGGGGTCAGGCCTAATGGCTCACGGGCACGAACAGTGCCCGTGAGCCATTAG
>CAMPAJ010000086.1 GCA_946631805.1 uncultured Eggerthellaceae bacterium | reverse complement strand
TAGCCGAAGCCAAGCGAACACCCCACCCCGGCGGACGGGCCCCTCGGGGCGGCGGGACGGTTAGGCGAAGCAAAGCGAGGAGCCCTCGCAACCCTACCAGCTCAACGGCTCATCGCACTTCTCGATGATGCAGTCGATGGCGTTATAGGCCCACGTGCCGATCAGATGCTCCTGCAGCTTGCACGATGTGAGCGTGTTCACGTTCGATTCCCAGATGCCCCCGAAATCCGGCGCCTTGGGCGTGCCGTTTTCGGGATGCCACCAGCCGTAATCGACGTTGATGATGTCGTCGCGCATCTTGGCGATGCCGACCGTGAAGCGCGCCTCGCCCATATCGGTCGTAAGCTTGGCCACGTCACCCGCGCAAAGCCCCAGCTCGTCGGCCATTGCCTGGCTCATCTCAACCACAGGGCCTGGCGTTGCCGCACGAAACTTGGGGTTGTCCATATACATCGAGGCATTGTACGGCTGCTTGCGCGACCCTGTGAGCATCTGCACGTGATGGGCACCCCGCCGCTGCGCAGCTTCCACCAGCTCATCGGAGCACAGGCGCATGAACGGCCCCTGTTCGGGTAGCCGTTGGCCGCCGAGCTGGGGCAAGAGTTCGCTTGCAAGCTCGATCTTGCCCGTCGTGGTCGCGAAGCCCTGCGGCTCGCCGTCGGGGCCCGGCACCAGATGCTTCTCGGGTGCAGGCGGGATATGGTATATGCCGATCGTGCAATACTCGCTCCAGTACCAGCCCGTCGGGGCGAGCTGCGTGGCGAACGCATCGGCCAGCGTCTCGTCGGGCCACTGCTCCGCTTGGCCCAAACGCTGGCCCAAAGCCCGGAATATGTCGTAATCGGTCTTGCGCTCGTAATACGGCTCGACAGCCGCAGGCCCACCGTAGCCGGTGTTGGCAACGCCGCCGTGAATTTGGAAGATCGGTCGCTCGATTGCGCCGGCGCAGGGAAGGATGTAATCGGCCACGGCGCCGGTCGAGGTGATGTAGTAATCCAGGACGACGATGAGGTCGAGCTTCATGAGCGCGTCGAACACGCGATTCGTGTCGGCGTACGTGAGCAACGGGTTCGTGGCGTTGACGATAAGCGCCGCAACCCGGTACGGCTCGCCGGTTTCCATCGCATGCAGCACCAAGTCGGGACTCGCCGAAGTCATATAGCGCATGGGAAGGCGCCTGCCGAGCTTTTCGGTTTGCTTGCGTACGAGCTCGTATCCCGTAAAGCACTGGAGGGGCGCGATTCCCTCGTTGAGGCACAGGGCGCGCTGCTCGGGCGTCAGGGCGTCGCTCATCTCGAATTCGACTTCGCTCGTGAAATCACTGGCCTCGGCCAAGATGCATGAGCCCGCCCGGTCGACGTTGCCCGTCACGGCGCGCAGACAGCATATGGCGCGATGGGTCGGCGCAACCGACTCGCCTACCTGGTCGACGCCGCGACCCGACACGAGCGCGGTCCTGCCCGCAGCGAACAAGCGTGCCGCCTCGACCAGATCGCCTTCGTCCACGCCGCAGAATTGCGCTACGTAGGAGGGCGTATAAGGCTTCACGTGCTGCGCGAGCTCGTCGAAACCGTAGCACCACTCGTCCACGAACGGCCGGTCTTCCAGGCCTTCTTCGATAATGACGTGCAGCATGCCGAGCGCGAGCGTGCAGTCAGTGCCGGGTTTCACCGGTAGCCATATGTCGGCAAGCGCAGCGACCTGCGTATAGCGCGGGTCGACGCACACGAGCTTGATGTCATCCGATGCGCCCACCGCCCTGATGCTCTGCCAGAACGCAGAATTGTCGGACTGCGCAGGATTCGTTCCCCAGATGAACAGCGCCTGCGTCAAGCCGGGCACGATATCGGCCTCGACCGTCCAGCCAAACGTGATAGCATCCATCCAGATGCGCGGATTCCAACAGATCTGACCGATACCCATGTTGTTGGGACTGCCGAACAAGCTCATGAAGCGGTGAAGCGGCCAGAACGACGCATGAGGCCCGCCTATCATGCTAGCCAGCGTGCCGGGACCGTGCCGCTCGCGCAGCGCTTCAAGACGCGCGGCGATGTCGTCAAGAGCATCATCCCAGCTCACGCGTTCCCATTCTCCCGAACCGCGTTCGCCTATGCGTTTGAGCGGCCAGTTTACGCGCCGCGGGCTGTCGAGCACATCGAGATTCATGCGCCATCGACGGCACCCGGCAAGAATGCGCTCGTCGTACGGGTAGCGCGTGGGATCGGGTTTGAGATCAACGACCCGGCCATCCTCGACCGTCGCCAAGAAGGCGCAGCAATACCCGCAGAAGTGACAATTTGTAGGCTTGATTTCCGTCATGGTGCTATCTTACACGAACTGGATATGCAATGCGCCTTCGCCCATCTATTACCACATGTTCGCATCCCCCAGCGTTACAGTCCAGCCCCCAGTAGCCCCGTTAAGGAGCATGGAGCGAAGTCGGGAACGCGCACACCCGCAGTAGGGCAGCCCCGAGCGGGATGAGCTAGCCGAAACCAAGCGAACGACTCCCCGCCCGCCCTTCTCGATGCGGTGGGGCGACAAACTGAAACCGCCGAGTCCCCCGCGTCCTATCCCGCGCCAGCAACAGCGCGATGCGATACAATGAAGCGACCGCAAACGAGAGGGGTCTCACATGGACGAATACACTTTCACTGACGCGATAGCCTTGAGCTCTGTAACGTGCACGTACCCGGGACTCGAAACCATAAACGTGCAACACGCCGAGAGCGATACGTCATGCACATCGCTGTTCTTCCCAGGCTGCTCGTTCATCAACTACGCAATGCCTTTGGTGCAGTCGGTATACGACCTGTTGGAAAGCGCCGGCCAGGTCAACGGCATCTCGCTTCTTTGCTGCGGAAAGATCTTGGATTTCGAAGGCGACGGCGGCGCTGCGCGCGATGCTTTCGACGAGCAGTTCCTCGACCATATCCAGAAAACGAACGTGGAACGTATCGTCGCGGCCTGCCCGAACTGCGTGTCAGCCCTGCGCAGGCTCCTTGCGAAACGCGAATCCACCTCAAACGTCGAAGTCGTTGCCCTCCCCCGCGTGCTCGCCGACATGGGATACCGCATCGATGCGGAAGACGCCGCCGCCTTCGCGCGGGCGCAAATCGGCCTTCCCCAAGACGAAAGCATCGTCTTCTGCCCGAAAGACTCTTGCCCCGACCGCACCACCGGCGAATTCGCGGATGCGCTTCGAGAGCTCATGAGCAACACCAACCTCGTCGAGCCAAAATTCGCCCGCAAGCGTTCGTACTGCTGCGGCTCGCGTCCGCGCGCTGCGGGACATTACGACCTCGGCGACAAGATGGCCAGGCGTCATGGCACCCATGCCCACGAAGTCGGCGCCAACGTACTCGTAACGGCATGCATCAGCTGCACGTTCTCGCTCTGGGGATCGGGATGCGACGTTCCCGCCTTCCATTATTTGGAGCTACTGTTCAATTGGAACATCCCTTGGCAGCTTTCGGAAGGCTACCTCAAGCTACGCTTCCTGTTCGATGACGTCGAAACCTGGCGCGACGTGCGCGATTACAAGGGACTCGACGTGTAGCGTGCTCCGTCATGTGCGCTACACGCTCCTTTAGGTTAGGACCCGTCGAGACGCAACAGGTGCGGGATGTCACGAATGCGCTCTTCGCATCGGCTTCACCTGGCCACGCGCTCGTCGAACTCGCCAGTTGCAAGGACAACCCGCAGGCAGGTGCCTTTGCCCGTTACGCGGGCCTCATACTCGCCGACGCCTCTGTCGAGCGCCTTTCCGGCATGCCGTTCCTCAACAGGATCATGCTCGACGGGCCGCAGGACGGTCGCCTTGCGCGCGTCGGCGTAAAAGGCCCTATCCCGCAGCACGCGCGCACGCTTGTTGCGGGCATCGAAGACGCAGTCAGCAGGATAATCGCCCTGCGCGATGCGGTGGAAGACGCCGCCTTGAGCGCAGTTCCCAGCGCCGGAGAACGCATATTCATAACGTTTCAGGGCGTGGACAGGATACCCGACGAACCGACGAACCGAAGTGCACTCGTTCCGCTTCCGCCCATAGCGCTTACCGAGAAACCAACGCTTTCGTTCTTCAACGAGCTGGACTGGCGCATACTCGATCACGTGGCCTCGAACGGACGCGCAGTCTTTCAGAACAGCCTGAGGCCCAACCTGCATCAATCGGTCATGGGTGCCTATGCCTCCAATGGCAGCGACTGGGATGTGCGCACGCGACTCGCATCCATACTCGACGGTCTCGAAATATCGCCGCGTACGGTATGCCGCTTCGACTGCGATGTCGAACGGCAGACGGTGTACGCAGTCTTTGCGGCTCCCGGTACATCAGATTTGCCTCGATGGATCGCCCCTGAAGGAGAGATGCCCCTAAAACCGCTGGGCGACAGTGCGCGGCAAGCGCAAATGGCCTACACATTGCGCTTGGCTTGCCTCGTGGCGTGCGGGTGCTTCGGCTCAGGGCATCACATTCAAACCGTCCACCTCGCAGCGCACGACCCGAACGGCAAGCCCCTCGTAGAATGCGCGTTTGATCGCGACGAGTTCGTTCGCACGGTGCTTGCGGCCATCGATTCGGGGAAGCTCGCGGATCCCGAGCTTCGATTCGACCCCGATTCGATTGCTTCGCTCATGACGCCGCGCTGGCTCTCGCGCATTGGGGCAGCTCCCCTGGGCGCGCGCCCGCCCGACTTCGACGAACGCCCCAACCGCATCCTCCCGAAAGAGGACAAACGGCCCCTACCTGCCAGAATAGGTCGTTTGTTTGGCGCCGGGCGCATCTGCGATCTTGACGCCACGTACTTCGGCAGCCATTCCGAACTCATCGACGAGGCCTTGGCAGACTCTGCCGATTCGGTCATCACGGCCATAGCAGAGCTCGAAGAGCTGGCGCATAGGGCCGAGGCGGCAACGGTTCCACCCGATGACAACGCCAATTCCCGGCCGCTTTACTACGGAAGCCCGTTTTCCAGAATCGCCACTCCCCTGCTCGCCGACGAGATTTCCGTGGGCATGGAAGCCCAGGAATTCTTGAGGGGATCTTTGGAGGATGGGCGCAATGACACGCGTACAGCTCCCAAAGCAAGCTTCTTCAGGGCTCCAAGCGCGCTCTTTCATGCATACATGGGGCTTTCGGATCTGTACCAGCGTATGGGCGACTTTGCGGGAGCGGCCGCCAACGCCGACCGCTGCATTGCGCTCGGCCCTACGACTGCGTCGGCTTATTTCAGGAAAGCCGACGTGCTCGCCGAACAAACCCGTTACGCCGAAGCAGCCAACGTGCTGCTCGCCGGTTTGCGATTTGGCATTTCGAAAAAAGACTGCGCCCTTTTGTATTACCACCTGGGCCTCGTTCTATGGCGCATGGGACGCGAAAGCGATGCTGCAGCCGTGCAGGTATACGCATCGTCGTTGACCGGCGACTTTGCAGAAAAGGCACGGGCGGTCGTTTCCAGTTTGCGCAAAAGGCCTGCGAGCCCGGTCATCGTGCATGGTAGCGCACGTGCAGCTGCCGCCGAAATGAGGCGAAACCGCATACCCATCATGCCAAACGATGATGCGAATGCCCTCGTGGCCCAAGCGGCGCTCGGCTTGTCGTGCGCAAACGCCCCAGAAGCCGCCATCCCCTTCACCGATGTCCTCGCAACAATGCTATCCGCAGACCGCGTGATCATTTCGGCATGCCGCTCCATCCGCAACGGCACCAATCGCTAAACTCGTAATGTGTATTTAGGGTCAGACCCCAAATACACATTCCAAACCGAAGCCAAGCGAAGGGCCCACCATCTCGGATTCCCGGGGCAGCGGGACGGGCAAAAAAAGAAACCCGGACGCAACAATGTGCATCCGGGCTTCGAGCTTACGCTAGCTCGTTAAACGAGCACCCTCAAACCTAGTACAGGTTGTCGATGTAAGCGAACGTCTCGCCGCGCTCGAGTTCCTTGCCAGGCTTGCTGTAGTACGTAGCAAAGTCCATGTTGGCATGCTTCTGGCGGAAGTAGTAGCGATTCTCGCCATCCAGAGGCTGACGGTCGTCGGACCACACGCACAGGAAGCGCAGCAGGCAGCCGCCGCACAGGACGAGCACGCATGCCACCGTACCGGCCAGCTCGTTGCCGCTCACGTTGCAAATCAGCGGGATGATCAGGCCGCAGCCAACCATGCCGAGCCAGAAGATCGGAGCCGTGGAGCCCTTGACCCAGCGCTGGGCAACACGCTGTTGCGTGCGGTTGCCGGCACCCAGGAACGAAAGCACCATGATGAGCAGGATGGTGAGCTCGGCGAAGGCCAGGATGATGTCCAACGTGTGCAGGAGCCCGTGAATATCATGGGCAGCATGGACGGCAGCCATGTCGGCAACGCCCGGCCAACCGCACATCGTGAGCATGATGCCCGCGCAAGCGGTGGACAGAGCCGAGGTGGTGAACAGGATGGGCAGCGCAGGCGTGGACCAGAAGGAGTGCGCCTTCAGGGTCGAGAGCATGACGCCCGTGTACACCATGATGCCGAAGCCGGCAGCGCCAGCGGCAGCCAGCCAGAAGCCGGAAAGGCCGCCGAAGAAGTTGAACACGCTGAGGAAGCCCAAAACCGGGGTCTCGGGTGACCAGTTGCCCAGCAGCCAGAACAGCGAGCCGAACGAAGCGATGGTCAGCAGCACGGCGCCCCATTTGATGATGGAGGTCGCGGTGACGTACGCACGGTAGAATACGGGCGGCTGCCCGAGCTCCTCAACGAGGCAGAACAGACCAAAGGCGATGCAGAGCAGCGCCAGGAAGTTCGGCAGCATGAGGGCCTGGGTCAAATCAACGCCGGGATAGACGAAGGCGCTCAGAACCCAGGACAGGAACAGGATGCCGCCGCCCAGACCGCCGAGGAACAGATACAGTGTGATCTGCCAGCCCCAGTAGCGGTGCTTGTATTG
>CAMPAJ010000085.1 GCA_946631805.1 uncultured Eggerthellaceae bacterium | reverse complement strand
GTCATCCGCGTGTCAAACCTCGACAGCCTGGGCCAGCGCATCGTCGTGCAGGGCGGCACGTTCGCCAACGACGCGGTGCTGGCCGCGTTCGAGGAGTACGTCGGACGCGAGGTCACGCGTGCGCCGTACCCGGGCCTCATGGGCGCCATCGGCGCCGCGCTGTTCGCCCAGCGCAACGCCGAGCGCATGCATACGGCGGGCGAGGGGCGCCTTCGCTCTTCTTTCATCGGCCTCGATGGCGTGCGCGATTTCGCATACGAGCAGACGTCCAACGTCGTGTGCCCGTTCTGCACGAACAATTGCGCGCGCTCGGTCGTGACGTTTTCGGACGGGTCCACCTGGGTTACGGGCAACCGCTGCGAGCGCGGCGAAATCGTGGGCGACCCGCGCGATGCCGACGTGCGCAGCAAGCTCGCCGACGTGACCAAGCGCAAGAAGTCAATCCCCAACTTATTTGACGTGCGCGAAAAGCTGCTGTTCAACGACTATGCCGCCCCGCAGCTCTGCGAGGACCGCGGTATAACCGTCGGATTGCCGCGCGTTCTGGCGTTCTGGGATACCATGCCGTTCTGGACTACGTTCTGGCGTGCACTCGGCTTCAAGGTTCGCGTTTCGAAACCCTCTACGCGGGCGATGTACGAAGCGGGCCTGCCCGCCGTCGCGTCCGATACGATCTGCTTCCCGGCCAAGCTCGTGCATGGGCACGTGCGCGATTTGGAGCGCGCACGCGTGGACCGCATCTTCATGCCGTCCATCACGACGGTGCCTTCCGAGAATACCGAGAAGACGAGCGAGTCGATGTGCGCGGTCGTCAAGGGCTACGCCATCGTCATGCGCAATTCCGACAATCCCGAGCAGCGCGCCAACGTCGTGTTCGATGCGCCCCTGTTCCATTGGTATTCCGATGCCGATCGCGAACGCCAGCTGGGCGAATGGATGCAGCAGACGTTCGGCGTGGCGCCGGCGCTCGTGCGCGAGGCCATAGCGGCCGCCGATAGGGCCATGCAGACGTTCAGGGCCGAGCTCCTCGCGGCGGGCACGCACGTCATCGAAGAGGTGAGGCGCGAGGGATCCTACGCCGTCATCCTGGCGTCCCGGCCGTACCACAACGACCCGCTGGTCAACCACGATCTGCCCGACATGTTCATCGAGCAGGGCATTCCCGTGCTCGTGCCCGACGCCGTTCCCGGCATCGAGTCGGTGGACCTGTCCAAGAGCCGCCTGGATATCGTCAACAACTACCATGCGCGCATGCTGGCGTGCGCCATCATAGCCGCCGAAGACCCCAATTTGGAATATGCCCAGGTCGTGAGCTTCGGCTGCGGTCACGATGCGTACCTTTCCGACGAGATCGTGCGCCTGACCCACAGCATTGCCGACAAGTCGCCGCTCATCCTGAAGGTCGACGAATCCGACGTGCCCGGGCCGCTGCGCATCCGCATCCGCTCGTTCGTGCAGACCATAAACATCAAGCGCCAGGAGCATGCCACGGCGCCGCTGCGCAAGCTTCAGGACCCGTACCAGGTGAAGTTCACGCGCGCGGACCGCAAGGAGCGCGTCATCTTGGTGCCCAATACCTCGCATGCCTTCAGCAGGCTCATGGCCGCTGTGTTCAGCAAGCAGGGCGTGCGCGCGGTGTCCATTCCCATCGGGCGCGAAGAGGCCATCAGGCTGGGCAAGCAGTACGTCCACAACGACATCTGCTTCCCCGCGCAGATAACCATCGGCGAGTGCCTGGCCGAGCTGGAGTCGGGCAAGTACGAGGGCGTGGACGTCGCCGTGGCTACCGGCAAGTACATCGGCGATTGCCGTTTGACGCATTACGGCGCGCTGTTGCGCAAGGCGCTCGACGATGCGGGATACGCGCATGTGCCCATCGTCACGAACGACGACGTTGACTACCATGGCCTACATCCCGGCTTCAAGATATCGGTGGCTTCGGCTGCGCGTGTGGCCATGGGGCTTCCCATGATCGACGCGCTCGAGGAGCTGCTGCGCAAGATTCGCCCGTACGAGCTGGTGCCCGGCAGCGCCGACGATGCGTTCGAGCGCGCGATGGACGAGGTCATGGACGGCATGCAGCGGCATGGGTCATCGGGGGCCCAACGCGGGTTCAAACGCGCCATCGCCATCATGAAGCAGGTGAAGTACGACCGCAGCGAGCTGCGACCCCGCGTGCTCATCGTGGGGGAGTACCTCCTGAACTTCCACCCGGGCGCGAATCATGACGTCGAGGCGTACCTCGAGGCCAACGGCTTCGAAATCGTTGAGGCAAAGATGACCGACGTCATTCGCAAGACGTATTTCTACAAGGGCGCGCAGATCAAGGAGTACGGCATCCGCAAGCCGTTTACCGAGGGAACGTGGTACGCGACGGCCAATGCGCTGTTCGAGCACGCGCACAACGTGTGCGACCGCATCGCGAGCGCGCATCCGCTCTACGAGCCTGCCTGCCGCATGCCCGATCTGGTCGTCGATTCCGACTCGATCATCCACCATACGTTCGACGCGGGCGAGGGCGTGCTCATCCCCGGCGAGATCATCCACCATGCCAACCATGGATGCGAGGCGTTCCTCATCCTGCAGCCGTTCGGCTGCCTGCCCAACCACATCGTGGGGCGCGGCATCGTCAAGCGCCTGCGCGAGCTGTATCCGGCGGCGCAGATCCTCTCGTTGGACTACGACCCCGACGTGAGCTTCGCCAACGTCGAGAACCGCCTGCAGATGCTCGTCATGAACGTGCGCGAGGCGCGCAATGCCCACGTTGGCGAGATAGACATCGATGAGGTTGCGAGCTCGGTAGACGCAGTTGCCGAAGAGGCGGGCGCCCTTGCCGAGCGCGTGCTGGAGTCATCGGCGGAATTCGATGACGTCGAGAAGATTACGCCCGAATACCTCGAGAGCGCTGCGAGCGTCATGCGCGAGGTGCTCGAGCACGAGGATCGCTTGGCGGCGCGTGCCAAGGACGCGCTCACGTCGGCGCGCAAGGCCGCGCAACAGGGTGCAAGCGATGCGGCCGAGGTCGTGATCGAGCGCGCCCTGGCAGCATCCGAGCTCGCACGCGAGATGCGCACGCGCACGCGCGTGTCGCTCAGCTCGCTCGCCGAAGCAGCCGAGACGCTGTCGGAGTCAGGTGGTGAGGCGCTGGCGCATGTGCAGAAGGAAATTGCCGCACGCGTCGTCGACGGCCGCGCATTCGCCCAGCGCGTGAGTGCCCAGGCTCGCGAGTTCATCGAGCGCGACCGCTAGCGAACGGTGCTGCACGGGCGGTTTCTTACAGGTCGAAATCCATGGTGCGCTGGCCGAAGCGAATCCGTTTGAGCTCGAGGAGGTAGGCGGTCATGGCGGCATCCTGGAGCTTGGCGACGGAGGCCACGACTCCATCCAGGTTATCGGCAGTCAGCAGGCCGAGGTCTGCGAGCTGTCCGAGCGCTTCGCGGTCGTCATGGCGCGCGATGTCGGTGCAGATCTCCTCGATGTTGCGCGCTACGAGCGAGCGATAGCGTTGCTTGTTCGAATCGGTGAGCAGTATCGATTCGTTCAAGCGGTCGATGATGAGCTTCACCTGCTCGTATGCGCTCGCGTTCTCGGTCTTTCCGGTGTCGTAGTAGTCTCGCGAGCTGGCGATGCAATTATCGTATTGGGCCATGATGTCGGGAAGGTATAGGTGCCCCAAGCCGCCAAGTGCGAGCAGGAACCCGTGCACGCTGTGGGTCGTGGCGGGGAACCGCAGCACGAACGAGGTCATGCCCTCGATGGGCTTCTCGACATCGATGCGAACGTGCCTGATCTGGCTCATGACGCTCAAGCCGCAGGCGCCGATCGTGCGCAGTTTGGCGTTGATGTATAGCTCGCGTATGCCGAAGGCGTTGTTGAATGCGTAATCCTCGACCTCGAGCGTTTCTTGGGGAAATTCGACCTTGTCGCACGAGCAGGTGAAGACGACGATGCTCACGCCGCTTCGCAAGCGCCTGCACAGCATGCCCGTATGCATGAAGAATAGCGGGTTGCGTGCGTCGACGTCGATCTCGCGGAGGGCGGGCGGTGCGCCTTCGTGATGTGCGCCATCGGTGACCAGCGCGTTCTTTCCGATGTTGACAAGTCCCTCGGGTATCCTGAACCGTTGGATCGCCGTGTCCAGAAACGCATCCGCGCCCACCGATTCCAGCGAGTCGGGAATCGTGACGCTGCTGAGCTTGCGACACACCTTAAAGGCGCCTTCGCCTATGCGCCGTAGTCCTTCGGGCAATGCGATCGCTTCGATGAATCCGTGGTGGGCGAAGGCCTTCTCGTCGATGGCGACCGTGTGCGGTTGCACGATGTAGGACGTTGCGAGCGGCTCGAGCATGCGCGTGAGGTGGACTCCATCCGAGTCGTTGCGGTACAGGCATCCCTGCTCGTCGATGAAATACGATTCGTTTTGCGCGCTAATGACGAACGTAGCGTCTGGGCCGGCATGACGCACGTTCGTGCGGATGGTGATGAGGGAACCTATGTGTTCGACCGTTCGGGGTATGCGCAAGCTCGCCAGTGATGAGCAGGCGAACGCCTCGTCGCCGATGAAGCGGAGCCCGTCGTTGAGGACTGCCTCGTGCAGCGACAGGCAGTGCAGGCAGGCTTTCACGCCGATGCAGGCAAGGTGGGGAGGGCATTGCAGCGACGTGATTCCCGAATATGCGAACGCGAATTCCTCGATTACCTCGAGGGAAGTCGGCAGCACCACATGCTCGAGGTCGGAAGCGCCCATGAAGGCCTTCCTGCCGATACGCTTGCAACCGCGCGCCACCTCGTAGCTCGCAACGCGCTTGGCCAGGGCGACGAGCTCGCTGCCATCGGCCGCGTAGATGCAGGTCCCGTCCGTGCTCAGAAACTCGTTCGCCTCGTCCACGACGAGGGTCTCGAGCGTTGACTTTTCGAGCGCTCCCGGGCGCACGGTTTTCGTATGGCGCCCTATGACAAGCCTTTTGACCGCGTCGTTGGACAGGACTTCGGAGGTAACCTCCTCAAGCGATGCGGGCAGCACGAGCTCTTCCAGGCTCGGACATTTCGCAATCCAGGAAGCGCGGAACGCGTTCGTGTTCGCGGGGAGCACCAGCCGCTCAAGGTGCTCGCACCCTCTAAAAGCATAGGGGCCTATCGATTCGATGCCGTCGGGCATGATGATTTCACGCGTGTTCAGCAGGTGCGAAAACGCCTCTTGACCGACTTCCCTGACGGGCTTGTTTTCGAAGGCGTCGGGCACTGCGAGCACGTCGGCCGAGGTGACGCATGCGGTGATGCGGACGAAGCTGTTGTCGACGGTCACGTAGGTCCAATGCGTTCCCTTTTCGTCGACGAACTCCCGCTCCTCCGATAGGCGCGCGAGCTCCTTGGCCCGTTTGCGAGCCTCCGCCGCCCGTTTGCGCGCGAATTCGCGCTCCATTTGAGCGAGCTGTTCCTTTGTCGCATTCGAATCGATTTGCGCCATGAACCACCTACCTGAACGGTTTGCTGCTCGTAGTATACGCGCGAATCGAGCCGGAGGGGATTGGGGAGCGGCTTCATGCGCCATGCCGTCGCCCGCGTCGGCTACGATGGCGGTATGGGCCTCGGCGCCATATGCGCAGGATTGCTGGCGGGCGCACTGGGCTATAGGTTCATGTACCGCATCTTCGCCCTGTTGCCCGTGGTGGCGCTCGTCTTGATGTTCGCAAACGTTGGCAAGGTCAAAGAGCGCGAGGCCGCGCGAAAGTAGCGCGGTGTTGCGTGGCCGATGCCAAAGCGCTGTCTGATCCCTAACTTGATTCCTCGCTATGGGCCGAGAACGGGTCTTGGTGGCGCCGTAAGTTGTTCAGCACGAGGCCCGCGTTTCGTCGCCTGCGCCGAGTGCCCGTGCGATGGTGCTCGATGCTCCTACGCCGAACAGGTTGGCCAGCGCCGTGAGCAAGAGCATGGGCGGCAGGCATACGCCGACGGCCGCGACGAGGGCCGGGTCTCCGAGCTGTCCGATGAAGTACGTGTCGGCGAGGTTGTACAGAATCGAGATGATTTGCGTGAGGACCGTCGGCACGACGATCAGCGCGGGGACGCGGCGCATAGAGTTGCTCGCCGTATGCGAAGGCGTGGAGCTTCCCGAGCAGAATGGCTTGGTGGCGCGGGCTCTATGCGGACGAGTGCGCATCGTGGCTGCGGTAGAAGCGGATGGCGCGCTTCCCATCGAGGTTCGCATGCCGGAAGGCGAGCTCGGCCATCGGGCGTTTGACGCGTTGAGGGGACGCCGGGCATTCGAAACGAAGACCTTCCTCGATGCCTACGATTGCGCGCTTTTGGAAATAGCGGTCTTGCAGCAGCTGCAGCAGCAGCTGCTGCTAGGCCTGCGAGCCCGTGGCCAACGCCAGGCGGATGCGGTTCTCGCGGTTGAGAGCGCTGGACTCGGGGTCGTAGTCGATGACGGTTATGGGCAAGTCGGGGAAGCGCTGAGCCAGGCCATGCAGGGCGCCGCGCGATTGCACATGCCCTTTCAGGCAACCGAAGCTTTGCAGGTACAGCACGCGCTGTACGCCATCGCGGCGAAACTCCTCGAGCTGGGCGAGGTAGCGCACGTCTTCGATTTCCACGAGGTCTGGGTCGGGGTATACAAGCTGCCATCCCAGGGTCTCGACGAGATCGGCGACATGTTCGTTCAGCTCGTCGTTGAAGACGAGCAGCGGGTTTCCCACGAGGCCGACTTTGGGGCGTGTTGTCGACGTGCGCGCCCTCGGTGCGGCGAATCCGCACCGATGCGGCTCGGTAGCAGCGACGAGCTGACTGCTTGCCACGAATTCGATGGAAGGTGAGCCTACGCCCGTGTGAACAAGCTCATAGGGGAGTGCATCGGTTAGGCATTCGAGGCAGATGCGGGGCACGTGCAGGGTTTCGCTGTTCGGGTTGCCATCGTTTAGCTGCTG
>CAMPAJ010000084.1 GCA_946631805.1 uncultured Eggerthellaceae bacterium | reverse complement strand
GCGGGGCTTCCGCGTCGCGGGCGGACGCACTCGCCGCGGCCCAGCACCCTCACTCAGACGTCGCCGTCATTTACACAACCCCCATCATGCTGTCCGCAAAGTACAGCGAGAACCCCACGGCGGCGCACACGCCCGAGATAATCCAAAAGCGTATGACGACCTTGGTCTCGGACCACCCCTTCTTCTCGAAGTGATGATGAAGCGGCGCCATGAGGAATACGCGCTTGTGCGTGCGCTTGAAATGCGCAACCTGGATCATGACCGAAAGCGCCTCGGCCACGAACAAGCCACCGATAATGATGACCAGGAACTCCGACTTGGTAAGCACAGCCAGACAACCCAAGCCCATACCCAGCGCAAGCGAGCCGGTATCCCCCATGAAGATATCGGCGGGAAACGCGTTGAACCACAGAAAACCGATGCACACGCCTGCAAGCGAAGCCGCCACGATAGCCGGCTCGAGCAAGTCGGTACGGTACGCGATGGCCGCCATGACGATCATGACGATGAGGACCGTGCCCGACGCCAAGCCGTCCAGGCCGTCGGTCAGGTTGACGGCGTTGCACATGCCCACGAGCAGGATGTCGGCGAACACGAGGTACAGCCACGGGATGGCGAGCCCTTGCTCGCCGATGGGAAGCACGGTCGTCAGAATGCCGAGGTCAATCGTTATGACGAACGGAATCTCGACCGTCGGCGCGATGTTGAAGTAGTTCACCGCAATGATGACGAACACGGTCGCGATGGCGGTCTGGCCGATGAGCTTGGCGCGGGGCGTGAGGCCCAGCGAGCGCTCGTGCACGACTTTCGACATATCGTCGAACAGTCCCAAGCCGCCCGTCAGCAAGATGGCGAGCCCCAGCACGAACGTCTCGGGCGTGGGAAGCCCCACGATTATGACGGTCGCGGCGCAGGCGATGAGCATGATGGCGCCGCCCATCGTGGGCGTGCCCTGCTTCACGAGATGCGTCTCGGGGCCGTCGTCGCGTACCTGCTGGCCGATATGGCTCGACTTGAGGAACCGTATGAACGGCGGCATGAACACGAGCGTGAGCACCATGGCCACGAACACGGCCAGGAACACGAGGAACGTGGGATATTGCGAGAACAATGGCGAGAGCATGCTAGCCAACCAACCCTTCTGCCACATGGCTCAAGCCGATGGAATGCGAGGCCTTGACGAGCACGGCGTCTCCTGCCGAAACCATATCGCGCACGATATCCAGGGCTTCGGCGGCATTTGCGCACGTCACGACGGCGTCATCGGGCATCCCCGCCTCGCACGCTGCACGCGCCATATCTTGCGACAGGTAGCCGACGCACACGAGCCGGTCGAGGTTGGCCGCCGCGGCCATCTTCCCCACGCGCTCATGGCACTCGCGCGCGAAATCGCCGAGCTCGAGCATGTCGCCCAGCACGGCGATGCGCTTGCCGGCTACGTCCAAGGCGGAAAACGTCGAAAGCGACGCCCGCATCGAATCGGGATTTGCATTATAGGAATCGTCGACGACGGTGAGGCCCGACTCCGCATGGAGCACCTGCTGGCGTCCCTGCTCGGGCTGCGCCTGGGCAAGCGCCTCGCAGCACTGCGCGAGCGTCATGCCGCTCGCGAGGCCCACTGCCGCCGCCGAGCAGGCGTTGGACACGTTGTGGAGCCCCCGCAGGGCAAGCGTGCATTCCACATCACCGTCAGCCTGCTCGCGTCCGATGGTCGCGAAATGGCGCGCGTGCATCGTGAACGTCGGGCAGCCCTCGGCGCTGAGCTCGATGTCGCTCGCCCACACGAACGGATTGTTATTGGAGAAGATCCCCAGCTCGTCGACGTTTTCCTGGGCGTCGGAGCCCTCGAAGAACACCGTCTTGACGCCGCGCTCTGCAAGGCGCGCGTGGCGCACGAGCTCGACGGCGTAATCGTCGGCGGCGTTGACGAAGGCGATGCCAAGCCCGTCGGGCAAGGCGCTCAGCAGCTCGGCCTTGGCGTGGGCGATGTTCTGGCGGCTGCCCAGCAGCTCGATGTGGCTCTCGCCCACGTTGGTGACGAGGCCCCAATCGGGCTTGGCATACTCGCACAGCTCGGCAATCTGGCCTTGGCCGCGCATGCCCATCTCGACGACGACCATGTTCGTATCGGCCTCGGCGTTGAGCAACGTGCGCGGAACGCCCAGCTCGTTGTTCTGGTTGGCCTTGGTGGCCACGACGCTCGCACCATGCGCCAGCACATCGCGAACGAGGTTCTTCGTCGTTGTCTTGCCCGTCGAGCCGGTCAGCCCCACGACCGTGCCCTGCAGCTTGCCGCGCCAATAGCGCGCCAGGTCAACGAGCGCCTGCTGCGTGTCGGCGACGCGCAGCACGGGGTAATCCGCCTGCACCTCGCGCGAAACCAGGGCGGCGCACGCACCTGCCCTGTAGGCTGCATCTATGAAATCATGACCGTCCACGCGCTCGCCCGGAAGGGCTACGTACAAATCACCCGGCGCGACCTCGCGGGAATCCCACGTGATTCCCGTTACCAGGTCGTTAGCTTCGATGGTTTGTGCGGCGTTTACGGCAGAAGCTATTTCGGAAAGTTGTAATCGCATGGCTGTTCCTTAGGCAAATGCCCTCTCTAACTCTTCGGCTGCAACCTTGCGGTCGTCGAACGAGAGCACGGTGCTGCCGACTATTTGGTAATCTTCGTGGCCCTTGCCTGCCACGAGTATCGCGTCCCCGGGCTTGGCCAGGGCTATGGCGCGCGCGATGGCACTGCGCCTATCGGGCACGACTTCGTATGCGCCTTCGCCTTCGCCCATACCGCTCACGATATCGGCAATGATGGCGTTGGGATCCTCGGTACGCGGGTTGTCGGACGTGACGATGGCGTAATCCGCGTCGAGCGACGCGCGGCCCATGATGGAGCGCTTGGACGCATCGCGGTCGCCGCCGCACCCGAACACGACGATCGTGCGGCCCTTCGCGAGCGCCTTGATGGACGAAATGGCCTTGGTCAGCGCATCGGGCGTGTGCGCGTAGTCGACGAACACGGCAAGGCCGCCATCGGCCGACGCCTTGACGCGCTCGAGCCTCCCAGGCACCTGCGGGGCATCCGAGAGCGCCGACACGATGGTTTCGGTCGGGATGCCGAGCGCTTTGGCGATGCCGAACGCGCACATGACGTTCGAAACGTTGAAGCGCCCGACGAGCGGGTAGTCGAACGCCACGCGCTTGCCGCGGACGTCGAGCTCGACGGACGTGTGCGTGGGCTCCAGGCTCACGGACACGGGATGTATCTGGGCAGAAGGGTCGAAGCCGGTCGTGATGACCCAGTCGTCCGCGCCGGCGCAACGGCGGTGCAGCTCGCGCCCCCATTTGTCGTCGATGCAGATCACGCGCTTCGCGGGATAATCGGCCGAGAACAGGTGGGCCTTGGCCTCGAAGTACGCCTCGAACGTGTGATGGTAGTCCAGGTGGTCCTGCGTGAGGTTCGTGAACGCCGTGACGGCGAAGTTCGTGTGCCAGGTCCGCAGCAAGTCCAGCGCGTGCGACGAGACCTCCATGGCCACGACGTCGCAGCGGGCATCGCGCATGCGGGCGAGCGTTTTCTGCAAATCCGGAGACTCGGGCGTCGTGTGCTCGGCTTTCTCGTGCTCATCGCCAATCTGGATGCCCACCGTGCCCACGACGCCGGTCCGCTTGCCGGCGGCCCGCGCGATCTGATCGACCAGGTAGGTCGTGGTCGTCTTTCCGTTCGTGCCTGTCACGCCCACGAGCGAGAAGCTCTTCGATGGCGACCCGTAAAAACGGTCGGCCACGTGAGCCATAGCCTTGCGGGAATCCTTGACGATGATCTCGGTCACGTCGGTGGCGTCCGCCAGGTAGACCTTGCGCTCCACGACGATGAACTTGGCGCCGCGGTTGATGGCATCCTGGGCAAAGGAGTGGCCGTCGACCTTCAGGCCGACTATGCAGAAGAACATATCGCCCGGCACGACGGCGTCGCTGCGGTACGCAAGACCGCCCACCTCATCCGCGCCATTGCCGATGATCGTGCACTCAAGCCCTTCGAACAATTCAGAACAGATTGCCATAAGCCCTAACGCCTCACTCTGCCGTAGATACAATGTTGTAACGCTCTATCGCGTCTGCCATTATATCGTGAAACATACCGCTGACCTTTCGGTCGCCGGGGACTTCATCGGCTCCGCAATAGCACACGAGTTTGCTGTTCGAACGCGAGACGAAACCGCAGAACGCGATGTTGTACACGCTGTCGCGGTAGCCGCCGTTCTCCTCGTCGTAAATCTCGGCCGTCGAGGACTTGCCCGCCAGATGATACCCCTCGATGTACGCATCCGTGCCGGTACCGTCGGTGACGACGGACTCGAGCATGCTCGTAACCTGCGGGATCGCCTTCTTGTTCTCGATGATCTCGTGCGTCTCCCACTCGGGGACCTCATTCGTTTGCGGCTTGCGCAACAGGAAATGGGGCGTCTGGGAGTAACCGTCATTCAGAAGCGCGCCGTAGAAAGCGACGATCTGCAGCGCATTGACCGAAATGCCCTGGCCAAACGTTACGTTATAGCCCGTGACGCGCGACCAGTGGTCAAAGTCGAGCAAATACCCCAGCTGCTCGCCCGGGTAGTCGACGCCCGTGAGCGTGTTGAAGCGGTACCTCAGGATGGCGTCGTAGAACTGGTCGAAGCCCAGGTTGTTCTCGACCGACATCGAGATGCCCACGTTCGACGATTTCGCGATGATGGTGCGCAGGTCCATGACCTCTTCGCCGCGCTCCCATGCGTCAGACACGATATAGCCGTCCGCCTCGAGGTACGCCGGGCACTTGACCTTGGTATCGGGCGTCATGCGCTCCTTCTCGAGGATGGCGGTGGCCGACACGGTCTTGAACACCGAACCGGGCTCGAGCAGGTTCGTGGCACCCTTGAACTGCATGGACCCCTCGGGGACTTCGGTGCGGTTGGCCGGGTTGAAGAACGGGCTCGACGACGCGGCGATAATCTCGCCCGTGCCCGCGTCCATGACGATAGCCGTGCCGCTCTTGACGTCGACGGCCTTCAGGCCGTTCTTCAGGTCGCGCTCGAGGTCTTCCTGGAACTCGATGTCGAGCGAGATGACGATGTCTTGGCCCTCGACTGCGCGCTTGGACTCGTGCACGCCTCCGGGTATGGGCGTACCATCGGCCCCGACCTCGGATTCGTAGTAACCGGGCGTACCCGACAAGATCGTATTGTAGTAGCTTTCGAGGCCGCAGATGCCCACGTAGTACTCGCGGTTTTCCTGCTCATCGACCTCGACGCTGCAGGCGCCGATGACTTGCCCGCCGGTTTGGCCGTACGGGTACTCGCGCCGCGTGTCCTCGAGGAAGTAGATGCCGGGAAGCTCCATTTCTTGCAAGCGCTCCGCAGCCTTGGTGTCGGCCTTGCGCTTGACGAACGAGAACGTCGGCGACCCGCTCGACGTCAGCGACTCGAGGTAATCGGACGCCTTCCCGCCAAGGGCCTCGGCAATCGAGCGCGACGTGGCGTCGGGATTGTCTATTTCGGAAGGATTGGCGTATATGGTGGTCGCATCGACGCTGATGGCTAGAATGTGACCGTTTCTATCGTATATAGTGCCGCGCCGCGGTTCGACGACGAAGCCGACGGTTCGAGAGCTCTCGGCCTGCGCCGTGTATTGCGGCGCGATTATGACCTGCAGATATACCAAGCGCACGAGGAACACGATCGCAATGGCGATGAACATCGCCACGACGACGAACGCGCGGTTGCTCCCGCGCGACACATACCGTTCGATGTCTGAGCCAGCCGAACGCCCACCACTGCCCTTGCGTGGCGGTTGGCTTTGGCGCGACGCCCCGGCCACGGGTTACTCCTGGGCTCGGGCGACGTTTTTGAGCGAATCGGAAAGAGACAGATTCCCCTCTGCATCGAGAGCGACGACGTCCTTCTCGAGCTCGATGGTGCCGACCTCGCCAGGCGCGGCCATGCCCAGGCGCTTGACGGCGCCCTTGATGGCCGACGGGCTCGTGAGGACGCTTTGTTCCATCTCGAGGCTCACGCCCGTTGCCCGCGCTTCTTCGATTTGCGTCGAAATCGAGTCGCTTTCGATCATGGTGGCGACCGTTGCGCTCGTGAGCGCGATACGTGCAAAGCACAGCACTGCGAAGACGGCAATAACGATAGCGGCCATGCGCGCCAACGCAACGAGCTGGGACGAATCCTGGCTTGAACGCTGATCCGCGCCCGTGCGCACCGCACGCACGTCGGCACGCTCGCGCCGATCGCGCGATGCGGGCTCGTACGCAGGATATGCGCTCAGGCGATATGCGGACGTGGTGTTGGCCACTAGCCGGCTCCTTCATCGTTTTTGCTTCATTTGAGCCACAAAGGCACGCAAGCAAAGCCTGCGTGCCGTTAGTGCTTTATAGCTTTGTCGCCACCCTCAGCTTCGCGCTTCGGGCACGCGGGTTTCGTTCAATCTCTTCCGCCGTAGGCACAATCGGCTTACGGGTCACGACTTCGAGTATCGGCTTTCTTCCACATGCGCATACGGGAAAATCTGGCGGGCAGGTGCATCGGTTCGCACCCGCCGCCATCGTCTCCTTCACGATGCGGTCTTCCAAGGAGTGGTACGAGATGACCACCAATCGCCCACCGGGATTGAGCCAGCGGACCGCGGCCTCAAGGCCAGCCTTGAGCATGGTCAGCTCCGAGTTGACTTCGATCCTGATGGCCTGGAAGGTTCGCTTCGCTGGATGACCACCCGCACGCCGTTTGGCAGCGGGTATTGCCGCCTTGATGACGTCCACCAGCTCTTCGCTCGTCGTAATCGGCGCTTGCTCGCGCCTCTTGACGATGAACTCGGCGATGCGGCTTGCCCACTTTTCGTCTGAATTCCTACGGATGATCCGAGCGAGATCTGCTGCGTTGTAGGTGTTGATGATCTCTGCTGC
>CAMPAJ010000083.1 GCA_946631805.1 uncultured Eggerthellaceae bacterium | reverse complement strand
CAAGGTATGCGGCCTCATGGTCTCGCTCAACCGCATGGAAGTCGGCAAGGGCGGCGCCATGTGCGCGCTCGACGAGGTCAGCCAGACGTACGGGTTCCCCACGGCGGCGATCGTCACGATGGCCGAGGTCGTGGAGCATCTGCACAACCGCGAATGCCAGGGCCGCGTGGTTATCGACGACGCGTGCAAGGCCGCCATCGACGCGTACTACGAGACCTACGGCGTGAAATAAGGCGTACGTGGCACCTCGCTTCAACGGATACATAGGCGTCTTCGACTCGGGCGTCGGGGGAATCAGCGTGCTGCGCGCGCTCGTTTCGGCGTTGCCGCACGAGAGTTTCGTGTACTACGGCGATTCCGCGAACGCACCCTATGGGGAGAAATCACGCGAACAGGTGCTACGCCGCTCGCGTGCTATCGTCGACGCCCTGCTCGACGACGGGTGCAAGGCCATCGTCATCGCCTGCAACACCGCGACGAGCGCGGCGGCGGCCACGCTGCGAGCCGATTACGCGCATGTCCCAATCGTGGGCGTCGAGCCGGCGCTCAAGCCCGCGACGCTCGCGCCGGGCATGCGGCGCATCCTTGTTATGGCCACGCCCATCACGTTGCGGCTCGACAAATACAAGCAGCTTGCCGAGCGCTGGGGTGGGGGCCACGAAGTCGTGGAGGTGCCTTGCGCGGGGCTGGCGGCCCGCATTGAGCAGGGGAGCCTCGAAGCCGACGATTTGCGCGAGCTGCTCGAGCAGCTTATCGGCGAGTACCGGGGAAAGGTGGACGGCGTCGTGCTGGGGTGCACCCACTACCCGTTCGTCGCCGACCGGATCCTGGACGTGCTCGGCGACGTGGCGCTATTCGACGGAGCACAAGGCACGGCGCGCCAGCTCGAGCGCCGTCTTGCCGACCGCGGGCTCCTTTCCAAATCCTCCGACCCCGGCGAGGTCGTGTTCCTTTCCAGCAAGGACACCCCCGAAGAGCTTGAGCTCTACCGCTCGTTCTTTCGCATGTGAGGGCGCTTGCGGCAGGTCGTGTGGCCTCGTGCGGCCGGCCGTTTCCAAGCGATGCAGACCGTGGTTACGGCGTTCTTTTTTCTCAAGAGAATGTTCGAGGGGACAGAAGATGCTTGACCCGCTACCCGACATGGTAAACGGCGGATCGAGCAAGCGCCCCCTCGAAGCAGGTTATTTAACGCCGATGACCTGGCAATCCAACTTGCGCGTGAGATAGCCCTCGGCACTTCCTTGGATAAACGAGCGCAATTTCGACTTGTTGCTGCCGCCGCAGACAACGATATCGGGGTTAAACGGCTTGATGAGCGATTCGACAAGCTGATCGGGCGCGTAATCAGCTGGCGCGTCGATTGTCGCGCCAATGCGGGAATTAGACCCCATGACCACGACCTCGCCACCCAGGATCTCGTCACTGACGCCCATTTCGTTCAGCTTGCTTGATACGCTATCGCGCAATCGCGCGCGAACCGATTGCACGTATGTGGGAAAACCGCCGTCTCCCTCGCGGTTCCACGTCGATTCCGCAACAATATGCCCAAATCTTAGATGAGCTTTCTTCTCAAGCGCGATTTGCGCCGCCTTCTCGACGACTGCATCCTGCAAGTCGTCATCGCCTATCGCGGCAAACACGCGTGTGTACCCGAACTTCCCATCTGCAATGGCGGTGCTACTCGCGCCGCCATCTACTTCAATGCCGAAGATTTCGCGCAAAACAGCGCGTCCCTCTTCTTTGCTTTGTATAACAGGTCGAATAGCTTCGCCGGTAAACGTGTTCTCAACCGTATCCATCGAAAGGCAAATGCGCCCCTCTGGACGCTCTATGAACACGAACGGCCCCTGAGTGAAACGGCTCCGCTTGTCGGTGCAGAACCACGTGCACTGATCGCGGTAGTCATCCGGAGTGTGCTGCTCGAGCTTGAACGAGTACACAAGCTCGACTCGTTCGCCCCTTCGCCTAAGCAGCCGCCATACCTCGGCGTCATTCGCGTCCCTCTCGAACGTATACGCATCTCGCCCATCGCTTTGCCATATTCGGCAATCAAACAACAGCGGCATTCGATAGCTTTCCGTATAGCCCACATCGACGAGCCATTCGCCCTCTTCTTCCGGGATGCCGACCATGAGAAATGCATGGTCGAACTCGTGTCCGTACTTCGGGTGTTTGGCAGACATCAGCTCTACCTTAAATCCGATATCCCGTAATGCGTCGGCGAGCAAGATGTTCAACTCGAAGCTGATGCCTCCGCGTCTTCTGTGCACAACTTTGTCGACGAGGTCGTCAATTTCGAGCGAGAGCGGGAGATTGCCTTGTATGATATCCAGGTTTTCTACGGGTATAGCGTAGATATGGCGTTCCTGAATCTGCCTGAGCGCATTTAAGCTTGGCGCCTCGGGAATCTGCATGCCTATACGCTCAAGATAGGATTCAAGTTGTTCAGGCTTCATGGTGACTCCATTCCTCAAAATGCGAAACGCGTAGTTTGTCTCGAGGGTTAAACCAAGTAGGGCGTGCGGTCTTGGACCCCGCACGCCCTTTGGAGAAAGCATTCGGCTTACCGCGCGTGCTAAACGTTATGCCGCCTGCTTTGCTTCACGAGCTTGAATCTCCTCGTTCATCTTGGGGATGTCGCTATCCTTGATGCGGAAGAACAGCAGAGGAACGAGCGAGATGGCCAATATGATTACCGGCAATAGGAAATACATGAAGCTGATGCCGCTCTGTGCAGCCGCATCGAAGGTGGCCGCCGTTGCGTCGTAGGCGATAAATCCCAAGAAGGCCGGAATCACGATGCCTCGAAGAGCAACGCCGAGCTTGATGGAAAGCGTCAGGAACGACATGGTAACGCCCATGGTGTTCTTGCCGGTCTTCCAGTACGCATAGGTACCGCACATGGAGTACAAATTGGCGGTCAGACCATATGCGAGGCCAAACGATACCTGCGACAGGAACATAAGTACGTTGAGGAGCATGAAGCCGGGGTTCAGGAAATACGCGATGATCCAAATTACAATCCAGCCGCCCATGCCCACGATGGTGGTCATCTTTGTGCCGATTGCCTTTGCCACGCGAGCCGCAACGAACGAGCCGAGGAAGCATCCGATGTAGAAGACCATGAGCAGGGTGCCCGAAGCAGTGGGGTCGCCCAGAACGACTCGGCAGTAATACGCGGTTCCAGCGGCCATCGTGTAGTAGGCGATAAGGCGCATCATGTCATGCAGGAAAATAAGGATGAGGTTGGGATTGCCGATCAGGTTGCGACCCATGTCGGCAAAGCTGATCGAGCGTCCGCCACCCTTGGTGGCCTTGGCGTCCTGGGGCTCCTCGCAGCCATTGGTAACTGCAAAATGAATGCCGTAGCAAATGATGTAGAGCACCGAAACGAGGGCGGCAGTGATGGTGTAGGCCATAACGCCCGTAAAAGCAGAGGTCAAAGCTGCTGTAAGGTTGGGTACCAAGAGCGATGCGCACACTCTGCCAAGGGCAGCGCCCGCGCCGAGGCGCCCAGACAAGAACGCGCGTTCGTTGGGGTCGTCGGTTAGCACGTTGGTCATCGAGCGGTTTGCCGTGAAGGACAAATTCCAGCAGAAGTGACTGAGCACATACGCTATTGCGATTATGATGCCCGCGGTCACATCCCCGCCGATTTTGGTGAAAGAAAGAATGAAGAAAATCATCGCGGCAAGTGGGGCGTACATGAGCCATGGGCGGTACTTGCCGCTCTTGAAATTGAACTTGTCCAAAATAACGCCTGCGAACAGTGCCGTAACGGCGTCAATCAGGCCAGACGCAGCAGCAATAGCGCCCGAAATCGCCAAGGGCAAAAGCGCGACGTCGGTGAGGAAGAACAGGAAAAACGCCGTTTCGAGTGTTGCAGCAATCGAAAAGCCAATTTCCGAAATGCCCCATACGGCTTTAGTGCCAGAATTCAGTCGTTTCATTTCCCCTCCTTTTACAAGGAACTAACTCAGAGATTTGCCCTCCCGTTTGGAGGGACTCCTCATTGTTTTGCGCGACTGCGAAACGGCAGATCGCGTTTCGCAGTCGCGCATCCGCACGTAGCTCAAGAGTGCCGGTCGAAGGAGCTGCCCCTCCGGCCCGCAAGGCGTCTTCGATCGTTACAGCTCCTCAAAGATATCGTCGCTGATTTCCTTGATGACCTCGCTTGTCATCGGATAAACCTCTGGGAAGGTGCTGAAAGCACCACCTTGGGTCAGGCATGGAATGAAGTAGTGTTTACCGCATTCGCGAATGATTTTCTCGGCGTGCTCGCGAATCTCCTCGCGCGTAACGTCTTCGCGATCGAGGTCGGCTGTCTCGATGCCGCCCATAAACGAGATTTGTCCGCCGTACTTGTCGATGAGCTCGGGGATATTGTTGGTTTGAAGCGGACCTTGCCAAATATCGATGCCGATCTCAATCATGTGGGGGACTAGCGTGGCGCAGTAGCAGTCGGCATGGTGGACGATGAGCTCGACACCGTTGGAGCGCCAGTAATCGCAAATCTCCTTCGTCGGCGGCAAGATGAACTCTTCGAACACTTCGGGTGACATCAGGGTAGAAATCTTCGAGCCCCAATCATCGTGGCGGAACAGCAAATCGGGGTGAATGTGCGCGATAACCTCGTCAGCTTTGAGCATCTCGTATTCGGCTAGCCACTTGAATAGATCCTTCACCTCGTCGGGATACTCGTAGAATGCGCACATGAGCTCTTCCATGGAAGCTTGCGAATGCGCCTGTTCGAACAAGCCTGGAATCTGCATGGCGCCTACGAAATACTCGTTGCGATCGACGCTCTCGGCATCGGCTACAAACGGCTCCCAGACTTCTTCGGACACTTTGACTGGTGGACGCTTCACGTAGCTCTTCCAGTCTTCCATGTCTTGAATGACGATTTTGTCAGTCGGGATATGGATAGGAATTTGCCCCGGCCAACCAGGCTCCCACGAATACGTTACGCCCCATGCGTTCACCTTCGTGCCCTGACCCGGACCTGGATTGCCCACCAATCCCATAACAGGGTCACGCACGTTGTGCATGAACTCGTACTGGTTCACCAGCCTGTCGGGATTACCCCCTTTGATCGTCTCCATCAAGTTTTGCCTTACCGTCAACATCGAGAGATGCTCCCTTCCTCTTAAGCCGGTATTTCTTGACTGATTCCCAGGAATCGGGTAGTTTTCAAATCGATCAAGACTCGAAAACTACCCTAGGGAGAGCCTACTTTCTTCGCCATATCGGTTCATCGTGTGCAAAAGTAGGTTTTGCCGACCTATCGTTGTGCAAAGGTGTCCAAGGGGGGTTCCATGAAGCTGTCTTTGCGGTTTATCGCCAACAAACTGGCGTTTTCATATGACGTTGAGATATTGAACGAGAATCCGTCGATAAAATATGGAACCGTCAGGCTATTCGATAGCGCCTTGAGTACTTCTACGAAATATGATCCCATCGTTATCGTTTCTGCACAATTTGGAAGCGACGCCATAGCGCCCGATTTTTCGGGCGTTATATGGCTCGGTGCAGATCGACCTGATTCCAGCCAGCCGACGATATGGATAAAGGAACCCGTTAGCCCGTTCCTCATCCTCGATCGCATGCAGAACTTTTTTGATATGCACAACAAATGGTGCGACATCGTTCGTGACAAGCTGCTGTCGCAAGAAACATTCGCCGAGGTCGTGCCGCTTCTGTCCCATGTGACGATTAACCCGTTTTACTATGCCGATGCGGGGTTTCGCACGCTCGCGATCAAGGAGGACGACACGCTGTATGCCTCGAGCAGCTCGTGGCGCATGCAAACCGAAATCGGCCGCCATCCCGTGGAAATCCTTTCGAAATTCGTGACAAGCGGGGAGCTCGACGAAGTCAACGAGCGGCATGACGCATGGCTGTTCGACAGCCATACCTTCCATACGCCATTTGTTAGCAAGACGATTTTTTGCCAAGGAGACGTTTTCGGACACTTGTTTATAGTCGAAACCTATCCTGACCAAGAAACGTTTGATATCGAGATTCTCGAGCAGTTCGGCAATCTATTGGAGGCGCACCTAAACCTTTCTTCGATGTCTTACTCCTCCACAGGACGGCCTTTCGAGCCGCTGCTCATCAACCAACTCATCGATGCACCGCGCAACCTTACCGAAACCGACTACCTGCTCAAGTTGCTCTCGTGGCGTAATAACGACCACTATCGCGTCGTACTGTTCAAGCCTGCGAGTTCGTCCCAGGAAAAACGGAGCACAGCGGAATCTTCTGCAGAAATACAAGCAATCGAGGACAATCTTTCTTCTGGCAAAGCCTTTTTGTTCGACGGTTGTCTTGTCTGCGTGATCAACGCGACCAAGCCTGAAGCCATCTTAATTGAGGATACCATTGTGCACCTATGCGAGCGCTTTGGGTGGAAAGCGGCGCTCAGCGACCTCGGACACTCTTTCGATTCCTTAAGGTCTCTTTTCAAGCGAGCGTCCATCACAATGAATACGGGACTGGAAAACGACACGATATCGCTGCTATACCGCTTTGAGGACTACCGGCTTGACATACTATTCGCATCGCTTTTGCGACATGCTGATGCGGATTTCCTCATGCACGACGACCTGCGTGCACTCTTAATTCACGATGAGGAAAACGGCTCCGAGCTCGCCAAGACCCTTAAGATTTACCTCGACTGCGAGCGAAACAGCTCGCGCACCGCGGACGCTTTATACCTGCACCGTAACTCCGTTAACTATCGTCTCGACAAAATAAAATCAATCATAACAAGCGATTTGGATGATCCTGAAAATCGGTTGTTCCTGATGCTCTCAATTTATCTCTGGCAGCATAGCAATGGCGGATTCGACGATGAGGGTCGTCCAGATGCCATCGAATAACAATTCTTTGCCGTCCAAAGACGTACTAGGTGATACGGAAAAGGCGACGGATACCGTAAAGGTGGGGATGATGCAAGCTCGCATACGGCGTTGCTTAGGGGATGACCGCTGCGGATGCTGCGTCGCCTTTCCCGCTGCCTTTA
>CAMPAJ010000082.1 GCA_946631805.1 uncultured Eggerthellaceae bacterium | reverse complement strand
ACTTCACCGGTGCCGTCGCTGCCGTGCAGAAGCTTGCCCAGGCCGCCAACCTCTACGTTGACGAGATGGCGCCGTGGGCGCTTGCCAAGGGCTGCAAGAGCGAAGACGATGCCGAGCGCGTCGAAGCCGGCGCCAAGCTTTCGGCTGTGATGTTCAACCTGCTCGAGGCCATCCGCATCATCGCGCTGTACCTGGCGCCGTTCGCGCCCAACACTTCGGCCGAGGTGTGGCGTCGCTTGGAGCTCGGCGCGCCCGTCGACGTGACCGACATCGAGGCCGCTACTGCTTGGGGCCAGCTGCCCGTCGGCAACCACGTGGAAGTCGGCGACCCGCTGTTCCCGCGCCTCGATGTCGACGAGCTCGACCTCGACGCCGAGTAATGTGTATTTGGGGTCAGACCCAAAATACACATCGTAAACGTTTTCCAAAAGGGGACCGTTTCCTGAAGCAAAGGGGACAGTCCCCTTTGCTTCGTTCGCGTGATGCCTCGATTAGGTTGCTCAACCAAGTTGTTTTTTCAGTCTTGTGTGAAATGGAGCATTGATGTCGGATCGTTTGAAGTTGCCGGAAGTGCGCGACTTTGGGTTCTACCAGCGGCGCAAGCACGACAAGTGGCGCGAGGTGCCAGCGCCTGAGCCTGCGCTCGAGGGGGTCGTGGCCGATTCGCATGCGCACATTCACATGTTGCCCGACCCTGCTTGGGAGCTCGTGCGGTGTTCGGCCAACGGCGTGGGGTTCGTGTGCGAGATCTGCGATCCGTCCGAGGACGAGCTCGACATTCCCGGCGACGTGCAAAGGTGGGCTGAGGCCGCGAATGTGTATTTGGGGTCTGACCCAAAATACACATTGTTGAGCAAAACGCTACCTGAATTACGCATTGCTGCAGGCGTGCACCCGCATAACGCCAAGCTCTACGATGACGAAGTCGAGGCGAAGCTGCGCGCATGGATTGCGGCACCCCAGACGGTGGTGCTGGGAGAAATCGGGCTGGACTACCACTACGACCTTTCGCCTCGCGATGTGCAGCGCGATGTGTTCCGCTGTCAGATTCGCATGGCTAAAGAGCTCGGCTTGCCCATCGCCTTGCACTTGCGCGGAAGTGCAGACGAGCTGCCGACGGGCGAACCGGCGCCGAGCAACGCGCATGCCGAGGCATTCGAAATCTTGCAGGAAGAGGGCTTTCCCAAGCGTGGCACAATCTTGCATTGCTGTGCTCTTCCGCCCGATGAGCTGCGTCCGTGGATCGAGGCCGGCTGCTACATCGCCTATGGCGGCGCAATCACGTTCAAGAACGCCGACGCTGCTCGGCAAGGCGCGCTCATCGTGCCTGAAGATCGCCTGCTGCTCGAGACCGATTCTCCCTACATGACGCCCGAGCCCATGCGCGGAGCAGCCTGTACGCCGGCGCACGTTGTCTTCACCGCCGAGCGTTTGGCGAGCATTCGGGGTTGTGAGCCGGGCCTGGATCGCGAGCGATTCTTGCGTCAGCTGTACGACAATACGCGCGGGTTTTTCGGCTTGTAGTTTGTGGGCGGAAGGCGTTGTCTCGCGCATGAGCGTCGGCCCGGGCGGAGAAGGCAACATCTTCCCCGTTGTCTTAGCGGCTCAATTTCACTTCGAGCCTCATGTCGAGGGCTGCTGCCACATCTTCCAAAAGGCCAAGAGTTGGGTTGCCTTTGCCTGATTCGATGCGGCTGAGTACGGTTTGGGTGATCCCAGCCCGTGAAGCAAGTTGGGCCTGGGTAAGGCCAGCGTCGCGTCGGCATGAACGAATCTGTTCCGCGATACACTCAGCTGCATTCGGCAAAGACGAAACGTTCGATGCCGTCGAGTCTTCTGCCTCATGTGGGGAAAGCCCAGTACGCGAAGGCTTGCCCCGAGCATCGCCCAAAGCGACAAACGCATAGCGAACCTTGCCTGCATGTCGCTCGCGCTTAACATGCGAAAGTACCTCATCGGCAAAAAGCGCGGGAAGAATTTTGATCTGATCTGCATCTTCTGCTTCAAAAGGCAACGAAGAAGCAAAGCCGTCGGGCACAGCGAGCTCGTAGGTGAGCAGGTCGTCGTCGGACGATCGCCCATTGCAAGCTGCGAGCAGCGATACTTCGTCGTAGTCGCTCAACCCGTTGGCTTGTAGCACTGCGCCGATGTTGTGCCGGCTTTCGGGTACGATGCGCGATCGAACCCAATCCTCGCTTTCGCCAGCCGTGGCGCATCGAGCCTCACGTTGGACGCAAAACGAGACCGAAAGGGGAAGGGCCGGCTCCTTGCAGCTTTGCGTGAGCTGCAGGAGAAAGCGACCCTGCTCGCTATTCGAGCAAGGCCACCATGCAAGGATGCCAATCGGCTCAGCTTTGCGCTTGGAGGCGTCCGCTATCGCGAAAATCCTCATACTGGCGCCACCTTTCCCAAATCATATGCCACAGGAACTGCGCGAATTCACGTCCCGAAATTCCCTGAACGGCATCATTAAGCGCGGGCGCCAGCCCGTCGAAAAGCACCTGTTTGTGCGATTCGGTTAGCCTGCCAATGCCGAGATTGGACGGAACGAAGCGCAGGAGGTTTTGCTCGAGCGAGCGCGTGCCCAAATAATTGTTCGACACGATGTCGCTTGTCGGATTGATGTTGGCCAGCTGCGGGGCCTGGAAGGTCGAGAAACACAGCGAAAGGCCGTTGTCGAACAGGGGCGCCAAGCGCACGTGCCCATTGCGATCCTTAAGGACTTCGAGGTTGCCGCCATGCCGGTCTCGGTTGGCGATAAGGTAGTCCACAAGCATAGTTTTATGTATGCTGGGACCCCAGCCGAAACGCTCGCAGAATTCCAAGTGGCCCTCTTCGGGCAAACGGTTGAGGCTGTAGAATCGGGCGAGCGACATCTTGCTCTGGCCCGGCTTGCGAAACGACGTTGATTCGCAAAGCCACGTTTTGAACACCTTGCCATCAACTAAGACCTGCGCATGTATGAGTTTGTATGGAACATGCTCGATGCAAAGCGCATCCATAAGGCGCGATGCAATAAGCTCGTTAACGCATTCGTGCCCATACACCCCGTTAATTTCGTCGTAGCACGAGAGCTTGTAGTACGTGGCGGTAGCGCCCTCGCCAAAACGGGCCTTGAGATACGACCCGCCCATTGCCGAGCTCGTGATCGATTCTGACCATTCGAGATGCGTAAGGTCCTGCAGGGCTGGCTGTATGTCGGCTACGGCTTTGAAAGTGCCTCCCTCTTAAGTCTTGGGTCTATGAATATAACATATAAGTTATATTCATACAATAGAGGAAATGATCAGGTGATGATGCAAGAATGGAAATGGGGAAGCTAAAGCGATTGCCCGGCTTCCCCGTTCGATGCAGCAAAGATGGCCGCCCCTTTTGCTGCGACCCCTATGCGGCGGTACCAACTTGCAGCGTAGCCCGCGCGCTCAGCGAGGCGGGCAGCTTTGCCGAAGTGAAGCTGTTGTGGTCGTAGTCGGCCGATTGGAGCTTTTTGTTCTTGGTCAAGTCCAGAGCTTTGAGCTTGTTGTAGCTGCAGTTTATGTACCGGAGCTTAGCATTCTTTGCCAGATTGAGCTTCGTGAGCTTGTTATGATCGCAAAGGAGCTGCTCGAGCTTGATGTTTTTCGACACGTTGAGTGTGGTGAGTCTATTGCCTGAGCAATAAAGCGCTCGGAGATTGAGGAATTTGGCTACGTTGAGTTTCGTGGCGCCCGTCTCGCTGCAACCGAGCTCAATGAGCTTCGTATTCTTTTTCAAATTGATATTGCCGACTTTGTTTGCGTTGTATATGAGACTGATGAGCCTGGTGTTCTTGGTGACGTTGAGCTTCGTAAGCTTGTTGCCCGCACAGGCCAGCGCCTTCAATTTCGTGTTCTTCGTCACATCGAGCTTCTTCAACTTGTTAAACGAGCAGTCGAGCTTCGTCAGGTTCTTGTTCTTCGACACGTTCAGTTTCGAGATGCTGTTGTTCGAGCAGAACAGCTCGGAAAGCTTTGCATGCTTTGAAACGTCGAGTTTGGATATCGCGTTCTTGCTGATTCCGAGTGCCGTCAAGCTCTTGTTTTTCGAGATGTCGAGCTTCTTCAGCTTGTTGAAGCGGCAGTCGAGGCATTTGAGCTTTGTATTCTTCGATATGTCGAGCTTTGTGAGCTTGTTGCCGATGCAGCCTAGGAATTCCAGGTAAACAGCTTTGCTCGTGTTGAGCTTAGTCAGGCCGCCATACCAGCACCTGAACGCGACGACCTTCTTGCCCTTAAGTTTGGCCGGCACCGTGACCGACTTCGATTTGCCGACGTACTGGATGGCGACGCCGCCTTTGCACTTGATGTAGCGGAAACCCTTGTACGTGGGCTGTTTATCGAGTTTCGGGCTTCCTTCATAGTATTTGAAGTAGCTGAGCTCAATGTCGTTCAGGTCCTTCACGAAACCGCCGGCATACGCGCGGGTGGGGAGCAGCGCCATCGCGATTCCCAAAGCGAGCAAAAACGCGAACGCGATCAAACCAGATTTCTTACGGGAAGTGTCCATGAGTCCCTCCTTCGTGGTACGGAGTGTTCAGACGTGCTTTGCGACCAGGTGGAAAAGAACTGGTCGATGCACGCTACCGATTATAGACGATTGAATTGTGACCATGGGGAACTGCATTTCGGCGTGCGTAGCAGCCGAAATCACCCCGGCTTTCCGCTGATAAGAACCGTAGCCCGACGTCCTGTATGCTACGATTGTCAACGGCAGTGTTCGCTGCCGGGCGATGTTCCGGGTTGTAGGAAACTACAGGAAGGAGCATTCCGTGAGCGAGTTGATATCCACAGCAATCGTCGTCCTGGGAATTCCGGGCAGCGCCTGCTCGATAGCGGCATACGCCGAATATCGTTTCGATAAGTTCCGCCAACGCAAGCGAAGAAATAAAATGATGAAGGCAAACAATAAGGGCCGGCAAGTTTAGCGACGACCGGCCCTAGCAACCTAGCATCACCCGTGTGCGGGCGCTGCCAATAGCAGTATACCACAACGTCGTGATGGCGAGCGCAGACGGCGCTGGTAGCGCTGGTGGTACCCGCGGCGCGGAGCGCGTTTGCAGCGCGGACGCGTAACGAGTCGCAAGAACGTAACTGCGGCTCATCGGGCAGCGTAGTGGGCTAGTTGTGAAGACGACGCTTGCGCCTCGAGCAGCGCGAGCGGTTTGGCAGCACGGCCACAGAATGGGTCGCATGAGCTCATCTGCGACTCATCGCGCGGTTTGGGAAAAGAAAGAGAGAGCCATGAAACGGGTCATCATAGTGGGGTCGCCGCGCACGGCGGGGCGGAGCGCGCATCTGGCCGAGATGCTGTTCGAGGCCAATATCGACGAGCGGCCTGAAGACGAGCTGTTCCTCGTTCCAGTGAGCGAAATCGAAGTCGGTCCTTGCATCGGCTGCAACGCATGTCGCGGAAAGATTGACGTCACGTTCAAGGACGATGATGGCAACGAGGTGACCGAGCCGCGCCACCGCTGCGTGTTCGACGACGACATGCAGATGGTTTACGATCTGCTCGACGATGCCGATTCGCTGAGCGTCGTGTGCCCCGTGTACTTCAGCGGCGCCCCGGCGCCCATGAAATGCCTGCTCGATCGCCTGCAGCCGTATTTCTGGAAATACACCGAAGACGGTCCCATCCTGCCCAAGCGGCCTCTGGAGCTGCACGTCGTGGGCGAAGGCGGCGACCCTCACGGCTACGGACCGCTCGTGAGCGAGGTCAAGGCGCCGCTCGCGCTTGCCGGCTTTGGGTTGGAGCGCATCTTGGATTGGGTCGGAAAGATTTCCGAGCAGGGCGAAATCGCCGCTGAGGCCGTCGAGGTCGAGGTTTCGCTGCCGCTTCCCTCTGGGCGCCCCAAGGGCGACGTCGACGATGGGGCTCTCGAGGTGACTGCCCGCGCTGACGCTGGTCACCTCGATGGGGATAAGGAGCGAGAAATAGAAAGCAGGCAATCCGACGCAGTGCCAGCTGCTCAGCGCTCGCGCACAGCTCAAAACGGTTCCCGCTCCAGGCCGAAGCTCGATTTGACGGGCGCAAAGGGAAGCTCTGCTAAGGGCGGCGGCTCCGCCAAGCGCGAGGGCGGACGCGATGCAAAACGGCAGGGCGATCGCAAGGGCGCTAACGGCGGGCGTGGAAGAGTGACTTCGCAAGGCAAGCCCTCTTTAGCTTCCGCGCACGGCAAGGGTTCCGAAAAGGGAAGGTCGGCATCGGGAGGCGAGTTCGCGAATCGCAGAAATGCATCCTCTAGAGGCAAGGCGTCCGGCGGGGTCGGCGCTCAGCGAGGAGGTGCGCCTTCGCGCAGCAAAGGCTCCAGTGGCAAATCGGCGTCGAACCGCAAGGGAGGTCGTCGTGGCTAGCAGGGATGCCGCTCCGTCAAACGCTCGGGATAGCAAGCGCCTTTCACCCTATGCCACGCCGTCGGCGACGCGCGAGGTGCTCGAGCGGCATGGGTTGTACACCAAGTATGCGCTTGGTCAGAACTTCCTGGTCAACGACGACGTTGTGCGCAAGATCGTCGAGTTGGCCGACATTCAGCCGACCGATAGCATCTTGGAAGTGGGTCCCGGCATCGGCACGCTCACGTCGGCGCTGCTGCAGAAGGCGGGACACGTCACGTCCATCGAGATGGACCACGACCTGCCGGCCGTGCTGCGCGATACGCTCGCGCCCTGGCTGGGCTCGTTCACGCTGCTCGAGATGGATGGCCTTGATTTGCGGGAAGAGCATTTGCGCGAGGCGCTGGGCGTCGCGGGTGGTCAATGCGCCGACGATGCCGCTGCGGGTGCCGAGCAGGATAAAGGCGGCGAGGCTCCTGACGCTCGGGATGGAGGCTCCGCTCATGGGTCTGACGCCGAGGGGTTGCACGCTCCAGCTGGGCAAGGCGACGCTGCGCGCGCACTTCCCAACAAACTCGTTTCCAACCTGCCCTATGCCGTGGCGGCGACCATCGTGCTGGATTACCTGCAGCGGTTCGAATTCCTGCAAAGCGCGACCGTCATGGTGCAGAAGGAGGTGGCC
>CAMPAJ010000081.1 GCA_946631805.1 uncultured Eggerthellaceae bacterium | reverse complement strand
ATCCTTGGGATGCGATAACGAGCAGATTGCAGCAGTTTAATTTGGTGAAAACCTCAGCCAAGCGTGAACGGGGGACGAACGTGAACGGGGGACGGAGGTTTGTTCACGCTTCAGCGTGAACAAACCTCCGTCCCCCGTTCACGCCCATTCTGCTATCATTGTTGCACTTATAGTATCGGCGCTATGAATCGAGGAAACATGAGCACTCCAAAGAGGCTTTTCGCCAAGAAGTCGCTAATCACGGCAATGCTTGGCATCGCAGCCTGCGCAGCGCTGTGCTTTGGCGCTGGCACCGCGTACGCTGCACCGGAAGTTTCGGCCCTCGGCATCCAGGCGGGCGGCACCGTCACGACCGTCCCCGCTTACGGCAACGATGCCACGAACACGAGCGGCAAGGCAAACATCCGCACTGTCTACCGTTTCGGCTGGGTCAGCGGTGGCAACAACAACGCCAAGGAAGGCGTTCGCAAGAACCTTGACGTAACGGGCGACGGCTATGCCGACACGATCAAGGTCATGGGCACCCGCACGTCAAAGACCTCTGGCTACCTGAAAAAGATCAAGGTCACCGTCAACGGCAAGACCGTCGTAAGCTACTCCAACACGAACAAGATCAACCGCGCCATCGTGAGCGTCGTTACGCTGAAGAACAAGACGCCGTTCCTCTGGGTCGACCTGCTCGACGGCAAGGGCAATGCCAACCAGAAGCTGTACAAGTACGAAAGCGGCTCGTTCGAGAAAGTCATGTCGAACAAGGCCCTGAACAAGACGAACACATCCGATGCCGTCATCACCTCGCTTGCGCCCGACGGCAACAAGGTCAACGTGACGTTCGGCGTGTCCACGTCCGTTACCGGCATCACGCGTGTCAAGTACTCTTACGTCTACGAAGACGGCGAGTTCGCACGCACGAGCAACACCACGAGCAAGATCAGCTACGTCACGAACGACAGCGGCTCGTTCACCACGAACAAGCTCACCGCCGCAGGCACGTTCAAGGCCTACAAGACCACGTCGCTCAAGTCGGTTGCCTTCACGGTCAAATCCGGCAAGAAGGTCCAGCCGCTCTCGGTGCGCATCAAGGGCAAGAAGCTGCTGTACAAGATCAAGTACAACGGCAAGACCGGCTGGTTTGCCTGCCCCAAGATCAAGAAGAAGACCTCCAAGGCCCCGGCCACGTTGTTCTATGAGACCTACGGTAAGGTCAAGCTCACCAAGTCGATCCCCACGTACTCCAGCACCAAGCGCTTCACCGCTGCCCAGCTGCAGAAGTACAACAACCACGCGCTCTACGTTGCCCGCAACGAGATTTGCGCACGTCACGGCTACGTGTTCACAAACGGCGAGCTGCGCAACCGCTTCATGTACAAGAGCTGGTATCCCAAGGTGCGCACGGCCATGAACTCGGTTGAAGTCGACAACCTTGACCTCATCGCAAGCATCGAGCGCAACCGCGAATCCCAGTACGCCGTGTAAGGCACGGTCCAGATTCGAGCAGCCTCGAAGCTTAACGACACCACTCAATACGAGGGGCGCGGCCCAATCGGCCGCGCCCCTCGTTTTTTTCGTGACCGTACATGCCCACCGCAACAATGCGGGGGAACCCCCCCCCCCCGCGCCTTCAATGACGAGCCAAGCAAAAAGCCCGCATTACGAAAACGGAGCCCCGGAAGCTCTGGGTGGTGGGACTTGAGCGATTCTGCAGGCACTGTTCCTGTTATCCACATCAGTTAGCCGAAGCCAAGCGAAAGGCCCATCACCCAGAGCTCCCGGGGCGGTGGGACGGCAAGCAAAAACAACGCGAGGACGCCCCTTACGCCTCGGCCATCGCCTGCTTGAAGTCAATGATCTTCTGCCGCGCAGCCTCATCACCCGTGCCGAGCATCTGCACGGCAAGAATCGCAGCGTTCTTGGCGCCGTTGATGGCGACGCACGCGACGGGAACGCCCGAGGGCATCTGCACCATCGAAAGCAGCGAGTCCAACCCGCCCAGGTCGCTCGTCTTCATAGGAACGCAAATGACGGGGCACGGCGTAAAAGCAGCGACGACGCCACCCAGATGAGCAGCCTTGCCAGCCGCGGCGATAATCACGCGAATACCGCGCTCGTGCGCCGTCGTAGCCCATTCGTGCACTTCCGCAGGCTTGCGATGCGCGCTGGCAACCTTCACCTCATAAGGCACGCCGAACTCGTCGAGCTGCGCCATGCACGCCTCCATCGTCGGCATGTCCGACGTCGATCCCATGATGATTCCCACTACCGGCTTGGTATCTGCCATGCTCGTTCCTTTCTTTCGGCATCTGCTTGAGTGCGATTGTACAATGCGCGCGACTCGTCAACACCCGCAGCGTCCGTTTTATCGCTCAACCTGTAGAAAGCTCTAGGCTACAACCCGAGCACGCGCATCATCACAGCGCAGAACAGCAGAATCATTGCCGCCGCGAACAACGTAGAGATGACGGCAATAACAGCGACGCGGGCTTTTCCAAGCCGCGGCTGCTCGGGCCATGCAGGATCATCGACGAAGAATTCGTCATCATCGGGCACGGGCATGGCATCGACATCGCCAAACGCGACGCTCGCCCATCCGTTTTCGGTATGCACGGCGTCGTCTATATCGACAAACTCACTGGAATAATCCTCGTCAGATTGCGAATCGCTCGCGCCGCCCGCCGCATCCGATTGAACCGAACCGCCAGTTTCGGAATCATGAAGCCCTAACGCAACATGCCGCCCTTCGTGCAATGGGGCATCTGAGGCGCCCGCAGCGTCAACGGCGTCCGCGGCGTCTTCGGCATCTGCCGACCCCGAATCCAGCGAAGCATCATGTCGATCGCTTTCCGATCGCTCGGCATGCTCTGCCACGCCGGCATGCTCTGCCTCATATTCTTCCTCAGCCATCTTCACCCAAGCGGCTAGGGCGCTGGGACGCTCAGCGAGCGGCTGCGCGTCCTCTTGCAGGCTATCGGTCATCGACTGTGTTGACGCCTCTGGACCAGGCGTGAATTCAAGCTCGCGATCAGGGGAATCTTCGCCATCATGCCGTAACAGCTTTCCGCAGCTTTCACAGAACAGCGAGCCGTCAGGCGTTTCCTTATTGCACCACTTGCATATCATGGCTTTGCAGCCGCCCCCATTGTCTTGCGTTTTTTACGGCTTACAGCTTATCAAAGTCGCAAGGCGTTGGGGCTCGAATCGCCGAGAATCATCCACAGATGCCTCGAGGAACGCTCATCGGGAATAAAAAACGGCAGGCCATGCTCGCCTGCCGCTTTCCACATTTGTGTGCTTACACGTCCGAATGCATCTGGGCAATCTCCTCAAGCGTGAAGATGGGGCCATCCAGGCAGATGAAATGACCGCCCATGTTGCAGCGGCCGCACTTGCCCACGCCGCACTTCATGCGCATCTCGAGCGTTGTGATGATGTGCCCCTCGTCAAAGCCGGCGTTCACGAGCGATTCGCGGCATGTGCGCGACAGCGACGGGCCGCCGCAGATCACGGCCACGCGGTTGCCATCCTCGGGACCGAGCTCGAGCGTCTCGAGGAACGGCGCCGTGTAGGCCACCGCCCCATCCCACTGCGGGTCCTCGTGGTACAGCGACACATGCACATGCATGTTAGGCTCGTTGGGCCACACGTCGAATAGCTGCTCCTTGAACACCAGGTCATCGTACTTCGAGCCCGAATACACCAAGTCGATGCGGCCGTAATCCTCGCGATGCTCCAGGCAATACAGCAAGAACGACCGCACAGGCGGCAAGCCGATGCCGCCCGCGATGAACAGCATGTCCTTGCCCTTGCAAGCCTCCGTTGGCCACCAGTTGCCATACGGCCCGCGCAGCGAGACCTCGTCCCCTTCGGCAAGCTCGTGCAGCTGCTCGGTGACCAGGCCCACTTTCTTGACCGTGAACTGCACCCAGTCGTCGCTTTGCGCCGAGACGACGAACATGCACTCGCCGTACGCCAACAACCCGAACATCCCCAGCTGACCAGGCTCGCAGTCGAAGGGTTTCTTGCCGTCGAGCGTCTGCAGCCTGAACGATTTTACGTCGGGCGTTTCCTGCGTTATTTCCACGACACGGCACACCTGCGGAACGAGCGGGCGCTCGCCCTTGGCGCAACCGTGCGATATCTCGATTCCAGACATCTTAGCTTCCCTCCTTACTCAGCAGCAACGACGACTTCGGCGGCGCCGATATCGTCGATGAGGCGCGTGATGTCGAGCGCTACCGGGCACTTCTCGACGCACCGGCCACACCCGACGCACAGCGACATGCCGTAGCGGCGCTCGAAGAAGTTAAGCTTGTGCATAAAACGGTTGCGCACGCGCTCGAGCTTGTCGGGACGCGGGTTGTGACCGCCGGCCATGGCCGTGTACTCCGAGAACATGCAGCTATCCCAGCAACGGAAGCGCACGCCGTCCTTGCGGCGGTTCTCCTGACTGATGTCGAAGCAGTGGCACGTTGGGCACACGTAGGTGCACGTGCCGCAGTTCAGGCATTTGATGGAAAGGTTGTCCCAGATGGGATGCTCGTACATGCCCTCGAGCTTGTCGACGACCCCGGTCATGTCGACCGAGAGCGAAAGCTCGCAGGCCAACGGCTGCGCGTCCCCATCGCCCAGGAACTCGCCCCAGGAATCGACGGCGGCACGGCCTTTGTCGGTCTGCGCCAAAACGTTGTAAACATCGCCGCAGTCCTGCAGCATGACGTCTGCGTTCGGCGCAAGCTGAGGATCGACGCCCATCGACTCGCAGAAGCATGTCTCGGCTGCATGGGAGCAGCCGATGCTTATGCACAGCAGCTTCTCGCGCGCATTGGCGTAGAACTCGTCGACGAACCCCTTGGTCAGGAACACCTCGTCCAAGCAGACGATGGAGCGCATATCGCACGGGCGAATGCCGAACACGACCTGCTCACGCGACTCATCGTACTCGCAAATGTGGTAGCTGCCGTTCGCATCCACGTCAAAGTGGTACATCTTCTGCGTTTGCGGGAACAACAGGTCTTTGGGCGGCATGGTCACGTTGACCATGTTGAAATCGGGTTCGACGCCTTCCTCGAACAACGCGAACTTGGCAACACCGTTCACGTGAGCGGGAACGAACACGTCGCGCTGCGTCGCCAGGCTCGTAAGGAGGGGCATCAGGTTTTCCTTGGACAGTATCATCATGAGCCTCCTTCCTACATGAACTCTTCGCGGTCGTTCAGGTCATACGTAATGAGCGCCTCGGGGGCTTCATCAAGAGCCATCGCCGCCTCGTACTCGCCAAACAGGTCGTTTAAATCCTGGATGACCTTGCGATTGAGCTTCATGAGCGGCAAGTCCATGGGGCAAGCGCGCTCGCACTCGCCGCACTCGATGCATCGGTCTCCGATGTGCATGACGCGCGTAAGGCCGTAGAAACGGTTCTCCGCGACGTTGTTCTGCTTGCCCACCCAGTTCTCGCGGCGTGCATCTACGAAGCATTCGCGGCATGTGCAGCACGGGCACACGTCGCGGCAGGCATAGCAGCGGATGCACTTGGCATACACGCTTTCGAAATACCGGGAACGCTCGGGCTGCGGAAGCGCCTCGACCTCCTTGACTTCGGCAAAACGGTCAGCGGGCTGCTCCTTCGCAACCTCGTCGCCCGCCATTTCGTCGCAGATGACGGGGTTATTGTGGCGGCATTCAGCGCATTTCTTGAGCACCTCGCCCGTTGCGCGGTCCTTGATGCCCGGGCAGCCCACGCCAATGAGGTGCACATCCTCGCGTTTGATGACCTTGTCGATGACCAGGCGCACGATAGCCCGGCTGTCGCACCCGCGGACCACCAGGCCCACCCTGCCGCGCGGAAGCACATCGACCACGTATTTGGCAAGCGTGTTGACGCAGTACTCGTTCCACACGAGCTTGTCGGCATCGGCAGGATCGGTTATGACGAGCGGTGTCGTTTGGTTTTGGAAACGCCCCGGTTCCCATCCTATGAACGTCGCAACCTCGCCGCTTTCCAAAAGTTCCTTGGCGCGAGCGCGAATCGTATCCTGAGCAGACATTATGCACTCACCTCCTCGGGTACGACCTCTTCGGGAACGGCATCGAACGCCTCTTGCCCGTCGGGCACGGCCGGCAGCTCGAAATAGGGGATCTCGCGCGTAAGGTTGAGCGGCCCGAGGGCGCGCACTTGCTCCACCACGCTCATGACGGTGTCGCGGAACTTGCCCGCCTCGGCACCCGAAATCCAGCGCACCTGGAACCGCTCGGGCTCGAGCCCTTCGTACTCGAGCAGGCGCTTGAAGATCATCATGCGGCGACGTGCGAAGTAATTGCCCGTAACGTAATGGCAGTCGCCCGGATGGCAACCGCACACGAGCACGCCGTCGCAACCCTTGTTCAGGGCCTCGATGGCATATTGCGGGTTCATGCGGCCCGAGCACGGGATGCGCAGCACGCGCACGTTCGCCGGATAGTTCATGCGGTTGAGGCCTGCCAAATCAGCGCCGGTGTAGGTACACCAATGGCAGCAGAACGCAATGATCTTGGGCTCCCAATCCTCGGGAATGGCGGCGTTGGTCTCTACCACTGACATAGCGCATCGACCTCCCTCATAATCGACTCGTTCGTGTAGCCCAGCAGGTCCATGGCGCCCGCACGGCACGTGACGGTGCAAGCACCGCAGCCTTGGCACAGGCCCGGATTGACTTGCGCGACGGGGCGCGTGACCTTGCGGGAGTTCTCGCGGAACTGTTTCTCCACGATGGAAATGGCCCCGTACGGGCAGATGTTCGCGCAAGCGCCGTCGCCCTGACACAACGCCTCGTTCACCCGTGAGATCTGGGGATTGGATTGGAGCTGGTCTTTGTTGAGCAGGCCGATGACCTTGGAGGCCGCAGCGCCCGCCTGGCACACCGAGTCGGGAATGTCCTTGGGACCCTGGCACGTGCCGGCCAGGTAGATGCCGGCGGTGTTCGTCTCGACCGGGCGCAGCTTCGCATGCGCCTCGACCAGCCAGCTGTCGGCATCGCGGCCGACGGTGAACTTGGCGGCCAGCTCGTCGATGCCGTCCGCGGGCACCATGGCGGTCTCGAGCACGACCATGTCGGCCTCGACCGTAACCTGGCTGCTCGACAACGTGTCCTCGCCCTTGCAGATGAGCTTGTCGCCTTCCTTGTAGATCTTGGAAACACGCCCGCGGATGTATTGCGCGCCGTCGTGCAGCGTGTTCATGTAGAACTCGTCGTAGCCCTTGCCCGGCGTGCGGACGT
>CAMPAJ010000080.1 GCA_946631805.1 uncultured Eggerthellaceae bacterium | reverse complement strand
CGCCATCCGTCTCCTTCCCCGCGGTAGCAAACCGGTTCGTTTCGCTGGCACAACGGAATACAGAAACATGCTGTTTTCATTATAGTTTCGCGCATGTGACACTATATGCATATTTGAAAGCTCGCTGCCGGCTCCCCTCATCGAGAGCCATGAACTAATACCGCAATACTAGTAATACGATGTTTACATCCGTAACACTCTCGCATATGCTAATACGATGTTACGAATGTAAACATCGTATTATCTTCAGGGAGTCAGATGGGAGCGATCATGGCACAGAACGCTATATCAAGGAGGGGCTTCATCGGGGCGGCCGGCGCCTTCGGTCTTGCAACGGCCCTTGCAGGCTGCGCTTCTTCGGGAGGCTCTTCGGCAGCATCCTCGGCGGAATCGGCATCAGCCGCTTCAGCTTCTTCATCTGCCGCATCGGCAGAGGCCAAAGACACCCTGACCATCTATGTCGGCGCAGAATCCGATAGCGGCTTCGACCCGATGACCGGCTACGGTTCTTCCGGCGCGTACACGTTCTTCCATTCGCGCCTGCTCCGCTTCGACCCAGACATGAACCTCAAGCCCGACCTTGCAACCGAGCACACGATTTCGGACGACGGGCTGACGTATACCTACACGCTACGCGACGACGTCGTATTTTCGGACGGCACTCCCCTCAAAGCATCCGACGTCGTGTTCTCGTACCTGACCGCGCGCGACGGCGCCTCGTCGAGCCTGGACCTCACCAAACTAGCCGATGCGAAGGCGATTGACGACTACACCGTCGAATTCAAGCTATCGGAGTGTTTCTCGAGCTTCGAGTCGATAACGGGCAAGCTGTGCATCGTGCCCGAAGCGGGCTACGACGAGCAGCAGTACCGGACCAACCCCATCGGATCCGGCCCCTTCAAGCTCGTCCAATGGGACAAAGGCCAGCAGATCATCATCGAGCCCAACGAGCGCTACTACGGCACTATCTCGCCGTTCAAGCAGATCACGGTGCTGTTCCTCGACGGCGAAGCCGTGCTGGCAAACGCACAGTCCGGCCTGCTCGACGTGGCCATGGTTTCACCCGAATACGCAACTGCCAGCGTTCCCGGCATGCACCTCGAAACCTTTGCCACCATCGACACGCGCGGCTTCAACCTGCCCACGAAACCCGAATCAGAAGTCGACGGCACCATCATCGGCAACAACGTGACGTGCGATTCCGCCATCCGCAAGGCCCTCGTGATCGGAGTGAACCGCCAGGCCATCATCGACAACGCCCTTAACGGCATCGGCACTCCGACTACGGCGCTCATCACCCAAGTCCCTTGGGCAAATCCGGCTTGCTCATTCGAAGACGGCCGCCTTGACGAAGCGGTCAAGATACTCGAAGACGCCGGCTGGGTCGCCGGATCCGACGGCATCCGCGAAAAGGACGGGGTGCGTGCGGAGTTCAGCATCACCGGGCGCACCGACGATTTGCAGCGCTACAACTTGGCCCAGGCCTTCGCCCAAGAGGCGGAAAAACTCGGCATCAAGATAAACGCCACCGCCGAAGCATGGGACAAGTGCAAGGAGATTTCGGAGAACACACCGACGTGCTGGGGCACGGGCAATTTCGATCCCGCCGGAGATTTGACCGGATACTACATGACGGGCGCCTCGACCAACCATGCCCAGTACTCCAACGCAGCCGTCGACGCCCACATCGAAGCTGCCCAACATGCCGCCTCTATGGAAGCGGCCATCGAAGAGTGGAAGAAGGTCCAGTGGGACGGCGAGACGGGCCCCGAGTCCGAAGACGGCGACTTCCCCTGCATTTGGCTGGCCAACATCGACCACACCTATTTCGTACGCGACGGGCTCGACCTCGGCTTCCAGCTGGTGCATCCCCATGGGCACGGCTGGCCGGTGGTCTGCAATATCGAAGACTGGGTAATAGAGGAGTAGCTCCAACGTGCCGGCACAGGCGAAATTCATAGTAAAGAACGTCATACGCGTGATCACGCTCCTGCTCGCAGTGAGCGTGATCACGTTCATGCTCGCCACCATGGCGCCCATCGACCCGGTCGAAGCCTATGCGGGATCCGAAAACCACCTCCCGCAAGAGCAGCTCGACCAGATAGCGCAAAAGTGGGGGTTCGACCAGCCGCCTCTGCAGCGGTACCTCAACTGGATCGGCGGCGTGCTTACCGGCGACTGGGGGGTGTCGGTCATCTACCACCGCCCGGTCATCGACGTTGTTGGCGAACGGTTCCTAACGTCGCTGGCCTTGATGGGCACGGCCTGGATTCTTTCGGGCGTGCTGGGCTTCGTGCTTGGCATCGTATGCGGGCTGCATCAGAACAGCTGGGCCGACCGGCTTATCAAGGGGTTCTGCCTGGTGCTCGCGGCAGCGCCCACGTTCTGGCTCGCGTTGCTCGCGCTCATGTTCTTTTCGGTCTACCTGGGATGGTTCCCGACTGGCTTGGCGGCGCCGGCGGGCATGCGCGCCGAAGACGTCTCGCTTGCCATGCGGCTCCATCACCTGTTCCTGCCGGCCCTCGTGCTTTCGGTAACCGGCATCGCACAGATAACGCTGCAAACGCGCGAGAAGACCATCGAGGCGCGCTTGAGCGATTACGCCCTGTTCGCCCGCGCGCGCGGCGAAAGCAAATCTCAATTCGTGCGCAGGCACGTGCTGCGCAATATCGCATTACCGGCAATTACGCTGCAGTTCGGGTCGATATCCGAAATCTTCGGCGGTTCGGTCTTGGCGGAGCAAGTGTTCTCGTACCCGGGCATCGGCAATGCCGCTGTCACGGCTGCGCTGCGCGGTGACATACCGCTGCTCTTGGGAGTCGCCCTGGTCGCTGCCCTGTTCGTGTTCGTGGGCAATATGATGGCCAATATACTCTATGGCGTGGTCGACCCGCGCATACGGGCGGGAAGCGAGGCTATCGATGGCTGAGCTCACGGCAACCCGCACGTCCCCTCCAAAGGAGAAGGACCTCGCGCGCACGTCGAATCGTCGGCGACGGACCATCGCGCTCACGATCGTGCTCGGCGTCGTTTTGCTCGCCGTGCTCGTTGCGGGCCTTGGCATGCCGCCCGAGTACTACACGGCCGATTTCGCGCAAAAACAGCAAGCGCCAAACGCCGCGCATTGGTTCGGCACCGACTTCCTGGGCCACGACATGTTCTGCTTCAGCATTCGCGGCCTCGCGTTATCCATCGTGATAGGACTGTTCGCATCGGGCGTTTCGGGGTTTGTGGCCCTGCTTTTGGGCAGCATATCGGCCGTGTGCGGCGGTTGGGTCGACAAGCTCATCCTTTGGCTCGTCGACCTCGTGATGTCAATCCCCCACCTGGTCATGCTGCTGCTGATATCATTCGCCGTCGGCGGCGGAACCTTTGGCGTGGTATTGGCCGTCGCGCTAACGCACTGGCCGAGCCTTACCCGCGTTATACGTGCGGAAGTCTTGCGCCTGAGGACCGGGGAGTTCGTGGCGGCTTCGCGCGCCATGGGGAAATCGGATATCTGGATCGCCTGGCATCATATCGTGCCGAACGTGCTGCCGCAGTTCGTCGTAGGCACCATATTGCTGTTCCCCCATGCGATACTGCACGAGAGCGCGCTCACCTTCCTGGGCTTCGGCTTGCCGCTGGACTCGCCCGCCATCGGCGCCATCCTCTCGAACTCGATGAAGTACCTGGCCACGGGAGCGTGGTGGCTCGCGTTCTTCCCCGGGTTGATGATGGTGGCCATCGTCTTGCTCACCTTTGCGCTAGGAGACGACATCAAGCAGCTTACCGATCCCCATACCGTGCAGGAATAAGGAAGGGAGCAAGATGAGCGACGATTCGCGCGACGCCATTGCTGGCGACGTCCTTTCAAAAGACCGAGAAGAGCAAAGCGCTCAGCCCGCGCACGAAACGAGCGCAATCCTCGAGGTCGAGGGGCTTTTCCTTTCCTTCACGCAATACGGCGCAGGGCTGCGTCAGCGTACGCTGGAAGTCATCCACGACCTAAGCTTATCGGCGCATGCCGGCGAAGTAGTCGCAGTCGTCGGGGCATCGGGATCGGGAAAGAGCCTGCTCGCCCATGCTATTTTTGGAATCTTGCCCGACAACGCTCGGGTCAGGGGCTCAATTACATTTCGTGGAGAAGAGCTCGACGAAACGCTGCAGACAAGACTTCGCGGTTCAAAGATGGCATTCGTGCCGCAATCGGTCGATTACCTCGACCCCCTCATGCGCACGTCGGAACAAGTTCGCGGCATACGTGGCACAGCCGAGCGAGTGCGCGCAGCGCTTAACCGCTTCGGGCTTGACGAGCGGGTCGACGCGCTGTACCCGTTTGAGCTGTCTGGCGGCATGGCGCGACGCGTCCTGGTCTCGACGGCCGTAATCGAGGACGCCGACCTGATCGTCGCCGACGAGCCAACGCCCGGCATGACGCTGGATATGGCCAAGGAGGCCATGAAGACGTTCCGCGAATTCGCCGATGCCGGCAAAGCAGTGGTCGTTATCACCCACGACCTGGACCTCGCCTACAGCACCGCCGACAAGATAGTCATTTTCTACGCAGGACAAACCCTCGAAATCGCGAACGCCTCGGATTTCCGCGGCGACGGCGTTCGGCTGCGCCACCCCTACAGCAAGGCGCTTGCCCAAGCGCTTCCGCAAAACGGCTTCCAAGCAGTACCGGGCACGCAGCCCTACGCCGACGACCTCCCCGCGGGCTGCTTGTACGCCCCGCGCTGCACGCGGGCAACGCAAGAATGCTCCGCTGGCCATCCGCCGCTGCGCGCCTATGCCAACGGGCACGTACGTTGCCTCCACCCGCTGGGACAAGAAGAGCAGAACCCCGCACCGCCAAGTTCCGAGGCACGTGCGACGCCTTCGTCGAGGAAAGCGCAAGACCGCCGCGACGCGCTGGACGCTCCAGCACCTGCAGCCCGCATACTCGAGGCCAGGGGCGTAACGTTCGGCTACAGAAAAGACGCGCCGGTTTTAAAGGACATCGACTTCAGCGTGAGCGAAGGCGAGATCGTCGGCCTGTACGGCCCGAGCGGACGCGGCAAGTCCACGCTCGCCTACTTGCTTTCGGGGCGCGTGCAGCCTCAATCCGGCGAAGTGCTCTGGAACGGCTCGCCGCTCCCCTCGCGCGGCTATCGTCCGGTACAGCTTGTCTACCAGCATCCCGAACGCGCCGTCAACCCGCGCTGGCAGCTGGGAAAAACGCTCGCCGAATCATGGGAGCCGCCTAAGGAGCTGCAAAGCGCCCTTGGGCTTGAGGAAGCCTGGAAAAAACGGTGGCCCAACGAGTTATCCGGCGGTGAGCTGCAGCGCTTTTGCATCGCGCGAGCGCTTAACCCCAAGACGCGCATCCTGATCTGCGACGAGATAACCACAATGCTCGACGTAATCACCCAAGCTCAGGTGTGGCAAGCCATCGTGGCACAGGCGCGCGAGCACGGCATGGGCGTGGTGGCCATCACGCACAGCCTCGCGCTTGCCGACCGCATCTGCGACCGCATCGTCGAAATCTAGCAAGGCACCTCGGTTAGGCAACCTCTACCAGCTCGCTTATTCGAACACCTCGGCAGCACGCTCGAGCTTGCCGACGATCTCGATGTGCTGCGGGCAAGCGGACTCGCACGAGAAGCACTGAATGCACTCCGACGCCTTGCCGCCGCCTGCGACGTTGAAACCGTACCAGTTCTTGCCGTTGTCCGCGCCATAGATAGCCGCACGGTTCAACGACTCCATGATCTGGGCGATCTTGATGTCTTTGGGGCATGCTTTCATGCAGTACTGGCACGATGTGCACGGGTTATCGAGCATCTCGTCGAGCTTGCGCTGCGCCCGTTCGAGCACGGCGCGCTCATCGGCGTTCAGCGGCACGTAGGCCTTCCAGGTGGCGATGTTCTGCTGCATCTGCTCGAGCGAGCTCATGCCCGAAAGCATCGTCAAGAGACCCTCGACGCCGAGCGCGAAGCGGATAGCCCACTCGACGTACGTCCAGTCAGGATGCCCTTCCCGAAGAATCTCGGCTACGGGCGCCGGCGGATTGGCCAACGTGCCGCCGCGCACCGGTTCCATGATGACGATGGGCAGCCCATGCTTGCGCGCCACCTCGACGCACTTGCGCGACTGCGTGTTGGCATTGTCCCAATCGGCCCAGTTCACCTGCAGCTGGACGAACTCCATTTCGGGATGCGCAAGAATAATCTCTTCGAGAACGGCCGCCGAATCGTGGTGCGAAAACCCGATGTGCTTAACTTTGCCATCGGCTTTCAGCTGCTTCACGAAATCCCACATCTTAAGGTCGTCGAACACCTTCGTGCGGAACGACCCGGTATTGTGGATGAGGTAGAAGTCGAAGTATCCCGCGCCGGTGTTCTCGAGCGAGATATCAAAATCCTTGTGGGCGTCCTCGTAGCTCTTCGGCCCAATCCAAGCGGCGTTCTTTGTAGCCAGCTGGAACGACTCGCGCGGATAACGCTCGACGAGGGCCTGGCGAATGGCGTTTTCGGACTCGCCGTACGCGCGCGCCGTGTCGAAGTACGTACCGCCCGCCTCGAGGAAGGCATCCACCATCTGCTTGGTTTGCTCGATGTCGATCGTCGTGCCGTCTTCGAGCCGCGGCAAGCGCATGAGGCCGAAGCCGAGTTTGGGAATCGATTCACCTAAGTAGCCCATTCGTCCATCCTCTCTCTTATTGACGAGCCTATAGTAACCATTTAACGTTTTAAGTGTCAAAGTGTCGCTTATAAGCTTCAAAAGAACAACACCGCACGCGCTATGCGCGTGTACGGGTCGTAATGGCCGCTTGTGCTATGTGCGCTTGCTTCGGGTCGTAATGACCGCTTGCGTTTAGTGCGGATCGCTGTACTTGGGCGAGCATACCGGGCTGTAACCATCGCAGAGCCAGTCGGCGCCGCCTGCCACAGATTCGAGCTCTTCGTCGGAGAGTTCATAACCTTCGGCCTTCGCCAACGTAATCAGCTCCTCGGGCGAAGCCGCATTCTTTGCCTTTTCCTGGAGTTCGGGGCTTAGGTCTTTGAATTCCATGTTGCCATCCCTTTCGGTCTTAACGCTTGCGCGTCTTTCCTCAATGTACGGTTTTTTCGTACTCTCAAGCTTATACGCCCGAAACCAGGCAGATGACTCAAATTTTTTTCCGACGACTAATGCCGATAATGCCGATAGCGGCATACATCGTGTGTCAGGGGGACGGTTCCAATGTCATTCAGTTAAGGATACCAGGAGCCGCGGCATCCCGGA
>CAMPAJ010000079.1 GCA_946631805.1 uncultured Eggerthellaceae bacterium | reverse complement strand
CCACATCGTCCACCAGCAGCAGGAACACCGCGCCCACGGCAAGCGTGGTGGGCAGGAGCAACCGGTAGTTCGGGCCGACGATAGCGCGTGCAAGATGCGGAACGACCAGGCCGATCCAGCCGATGATGCCCGCCACCGCAACAGAGCACGATGAAAGCAACGTGGCTGCAAATATGACGATAAGACGCGTACGGGCCGTGTTGATGCCGAGGCTGCGCGCTTCTTCCTCGCCGAACGACAGAACGTTGAGCTTCCAGCGTTGCGACATAAGCAGGGCAAAGCCTATGAGCATGGGAAGCAGGACGATCAGGAAATCCATGACCGTGATGCCCGCGAAGCTCCCCATGAGCCAGAACGTAATGGCGGGCAACTTGTCATCGGCGTCGGCGACGAGCTTGACGATGGAGGTGCCCGATTGGAACAGCGTGCCCACCAGGATGCCGCCCAGGATGAGGCCGAGCATGGCGTCACCGCGTATCGCCCGATTGAGCCCCACAACGCATCCAACAGCCAGCATGCCGCCCGCAAACGCGAACAGCTGGATGAATGCGTTAGGCAGGTTGAGCAGCATGGCCAGACATGCGCCGAAGCTCGCGCCCGCCGAAGCGCCCAAGAGGTCGGGCGACACGAGCGGGTTCTTGAACATGCCCTGGTAGCTCGCGCCGGCCATCGAGAGCGCGCCGCCCACGAGCAGCACGACGACGATGCGCGGCAAGCGAATGTGGAACAGCGCGGCGTTGAGGCTCTCGTCCGATGCCAGATAGGCTGGGTTGACGAAGTCCATCAAGTCCCAATCCCAAGTGCAGCCCTCAGCGATGTTGAGGAAAAAGGCCGTCACGCCCTCCCCGGTGCCTTGTACGATGGTCCCGATGTCGGTGGAATAGCGGCCGAGGCAATACGAGAACAGGAACACGGCCACGACAGCGCATCCGATGAGGATTTTCTTGGATAGCGGCAGGCGCAAATCGAACAGAGCAGCCGCCTCGCGCTCGTCGCTTGCGACATCTTCTGCCGAGTATTCCAATACGTCACTCACTGCTCAAAACTCCCGCACGTTGTCCTAATCATCACGTTTCGTACCTATTCGCCTTAGACGAGGCGAATAAAAAAGCAATCCTCCCTCATGCAGTACGCCTCGCTCGGATTGCATTACCTTCTTATCGAAGTCTATTCGTATATTGCTCTAATATCAAGACTATATAATTGTGAGCTGGTATTTTAAATTTCAAAAGGTATGAAACGGTATGAATAGGGATATACGAAACAAAAAGATATGAAAATAAGGCCTCGCTCCTTGCGGAACGAGGCCCGGTTGTGCTGGTGCTGTGATGCCGTTATTTCTCGAGGTAAAGCATACTCAACGCCTCACCGAAAAACTGCCCGGCGCCATTCTGAACGGCAAACCGCGTCTTTTCGGGGTCGGCGACCACGCTGCCCGCCAGCATATCGACGCCGTAGTCGAACAGCGACTGCGACATGACGACGCTCGGCCCGACCATGACCACGCGCGCGTTCTGGGCGAGTTGCAGCAAACGGGGCGCCGTCTTGTTGATGAGCGTCACCCCCGTATAGAAGACCAAATCGGCCTGCGGGATAACATACTCGCATGCTGGATCGGGCGTGTCGAGCTCGTCGCGCACGTTGCGCTCGAGTATCGTGAGGGACGCGCCGTGCTCGACCAAGCGCTCCGGATGGGGAAAATGACCGACCATCACAACGTTCTTGCCATCCATGTATTCGGCATTAAGCTCGAACGCATCGAGCTTCCTGCGCGTGCCGTCCGGCAAGTCAACAGGCTCGTCATATCGAGCGCCTAAAGGATCGAGCTTGTCGCGCTGCGAATACCAGGCGTTCAAGGCCGCAATGCCCAACGTCGCCTCTTCGAAGCACCACGATTTGGAAAGCTGGGCTACCTCGCGCAGTTCACGACCCCTCAAATCGCCCTTGAAGGCGCGCTTCTTCCCACCGCCTGCGGTCCAAGCAATGCCCATGCCGCTTTCGGCCTCAAGGTAGGACCAGTGAGTCCCCAAACAGTAATCGCGAACGAGCACGCCCTCGGGAATGCCTTCTATCATCTGGTTGTACAAGGCCCACGGCCCCTCGAACCCATCCGTTCCAGGAAACGCTATGCTCATGTCTTCCACGCCGTTCCCGCCTTTCAAATCATCAATGCGACCCATGAAGCCTCCCCTTCAGCCTACGCCGCGCCCATCCCATCGACAAACGCCAGCCGTGCTATCATAACCCATCAATACCGCTACGCAGGTACTTCGCCCGTTTCCAAAATCTGAAGTAGCTGCGCCTCGTCTAGGACGGGCACCCCGAGCGAAACGGCTTTATCGTACTTCGACCCAGCCGCCTCGCCGGCAACAACATAGCTCGTTTTCTTCGAAACGCTTCCCGACACCTTTGCGCCACGCGCCTTGAGCTGCGCCCCCGCCTCGTCACGCGTCATGCCCGATTGCACGAGCGCGCCGGTCAGCACGAACGTAAGCCCGGCAAGCGTCTGGGGAAGCTGGTCCTCCTCGGCGGGAGCTTCCTCCGCAAGCACCACGCCGAGTTTTTGCAGCCGCTCAATAACGGCGACATTGTCGGGCGTACGCAAGAACACGTAGATGCTATGCGCGATCTTTGGCCCAACGCCTTCGATAGCGGCAAGCGCCTCTTCGTCGGCCGCCATCAGGCCGTCGATGGTGGGATACGCCGCAGCAATGGCCTCTGCCATGGTCTTGCCCACATGGCGGATGCCTATGCCGAACAGCGCTCGGGCAAACCCACGCGTGCGGCTCTCGTCGATCTGAGCCACGAGCTTGGCTGCGACGGTCGACCCCAGGCGAATGGGATTGCCTTCCTTGTTGACGCGGCCCATATCGAGCAGCGCGAGCTCGGTTTCATCAAGCGTGTAGTAATCGGCAACATCGGACACGCGCCCACTCTCGACGAGGCGGCCGACGATCTCGTCGCCCATGCCGTCGATGTCCATGGCGCCACGGCTCGCCCAATGCACCAAACGTTCCTGCGCTTGAGCGGGGCAATCGATGGAAATGCAGCGGTATGCGACCTCCCCCTCTTCCCGAATAACGGGAGAACCGCAGCTCGGACATGTTTCGGGCATGCTCCAGGGCTGTGCATCAGCCGGCCGGAGCGATTCCACCGCCCCGAGCACCTCGGGGATGACGTCGCCTGCCTTGCGCACGATAACGGTGTCGCCGATGCGCACGTCCTTGCGGCGAACTTCGTCCTCGTTGTGAAGCGTCGCGCGCGCAACGACCGACCCCGCCACGCGCACCGGATCCAGCTCGGCCACCGGCGTGAGCGCTCCCGTGCGTCCGACCTGCACGGTGATGTCGCGTAGCAGCGTCGCCTTTTCTTCCGGCGGGAACTTGAACGCGATGGCCCAACGTGGCGCGCGGGCGGTATAGCCCATGGCGGCTTGGCGCACGAACGAATTCACTTTTACGACGACACCGTCGATTTCGTAGGGAAGGGCGTCGCGCCGCTCGATGGCGCGCTCGCAAAACGCATGCACTTCTTCGCGCGTCGTAACGCGCTCGACATCGGGATTAACGTGAAATCCAGCCTGACCAAGCCATTGCAGGAGCTCGTACTGCCCGTCTGCGGCGAGCGCCTGCTCGTCGGCGACGGCGTAGATGAACGTCGACAAATCGCGCCCGGCGGTGATGGTAGGGTCTTTTTGGCGCAGGCTGCCTGCCGCAGCGTTGCGCGGGTTGGCGAATCCCTGCTTGCCGTTGGCCTCGGCGCTGCGGTTGAGCGCTTCGAAGCTCGATTTGGGCATGTACACCTCGCCGCGCAGCTCGACCGAGCCATCGCGCACGATGCCCGGCATGCTGGCGTCCCGCAGGTGCAAGGGCACGTCGCGTATGGCACGAATGTTGGCCGTAACGTCTTCGCCCGTCGTGCCGTCTCCGCGCGTAGCGGCACGTACGAGCACGCCGTTCTCGTACGTCAGCGCAATGCCCGACCCATCGATCTTAAGTTCGCACACCATCTCGGGCAACGCGCCCAAAGCATCGACGACGCGGTCCATCCAGGCATCGAGTTCGTCGAGGTCCATGGCGTCGTCGAGCGAATACATGCGCCGCTCGTGGCGGATAGGTGCAAACTGATCGCCCACGGCTCCACCGACGCGCTGCGTCGGCGAGTTCGGATCGTAAAGCTCCGGATGGGCGGCTTCCAGCTCGCGCAGCTCGCGCATAAGCGAGTCGAACGCACCGTCCGAAATCTCGGGAGCATCCTTCACATAATATAAGTAGGTATGGTGCTCTATCTCTTTGCGCAGCGCTTCCACGCGCTGTTGCGCATCGTCATCAAATAAGCTAAGCGTTTCACTCATGCAAAAACTCCTCGCACACCACGTTCTCGAGTTTGCTCCTAAGCTCCCTCAGCGCATTGCCCCGATGCGATACCTCGTTTTTGCGCGCCTGGGGCACCTCGGCAAGCGTGCACGTCCCGTTGAACACATCGGGCCAGAACAGCGGGTCGTAACCAAACCCGCCTTCGCCTTGGGGTGCGTAGCCGATACGCCCCTCGACGGTGCCGTGCGCCGTCTGCTCGCTCCCATCCTCATCGATGAAGACGAGCGTGCACGCAAAACGCGCGGTGCGCTGCTCGTCGGGCACGCCTTCCAAGTCGCGAAGCAGCTTCTCGTTGTTTTCCTGGTCGGTGGCATCCTCGCCCGCAAAGCGCGACGAGTACACACCGGGAGCGCCGCCGAGCGCGTCGACGACAATGCCCGAATCGTCGGCAAGCGCGGCCATGCCGCCAGAGGCTTCATGGGCGGCAAGCGCCTTGATGCGCGCGTTGCCCAAGAATGAATCGGCATCTTCCTCGGGATCCGACTCTATACCCAGCTGCCGCAACGTCTTGAACTCCCACCCGGGGAAATCAAGCGCGTTCGAAATCTCGGATACCTTATGGGCATTGTTCGTGGCCAGCACGACGGTTTTCATAACAGCTCCTTAGGCTCTAGAACAAGTACGATGCGCTACGGCAAGCGGCGGCGAACCTTCTTGGGCACGAGAAAGCCAAACGAATCCATGATCTCGTCGTACGCCTCCTTGAGCTCCTTGGCGGTCTCGGCGCCCTCTTTGGCGATGGCGTTCAAGTCGGCCGTCGTCTCGGCAACGCTTTCGCGCGTGATGCCCAGGTCCACACCGTCGGTCTTTTCCTTTATCTTCTTGCCGCCAGACTCAACGGCTTCGGTGGCCTTGTCGACCCCCACCTCTGCCTTGCTGCGGACCTTGTCCAGCTCAGCCTCGGCCCGCTTGCGGGCTTTGTTGCCCGAGAAACTGGCAATAGCCCCGAGCTTGTGCAAACGCCCCTGGTCTTCGGCCTTTTCAGGCTCGAGCCTCTGAGGCTCTGCGGCTTTTTTCACGGGCTGCTCGACCTCTTCGACGATAGTCTCGACGACCTCGTAGTCGTCGCCGTCGAAGCCCTCGTAGTAGTATTCGACCTCGCGCCCGTCTTCCTCCAACGCAAAGCCGATCTCGTTATCGTCTTCGTCCACGATGTAGTACAAAACGTCGTCTTCGGAGTACTCCAACTCCACAGTCTCGAACTCGTCGGCCATGATGTGCTCCTTTGCTCTGGCGCTCCTCGAACAGAACCCCTACCGATACCGGTCTTTCATCGCTCGGTCGATGTCGCGCTGGGCATCGCGTTTGGCGATAGCCTGGCGCTTGTCGTAGATCTTCTTGCCACGGGCCAATGCCAACTCGACCTTCACAAGCGCGTTCTCCTTGAAGTACATCGAAACAGGCACGAGCGTAAGGCCCCTTTCGCGCGTCTTTTGTTCAAGCAGGCGTATCTCGCGGCGATGCAGGAGCAGTTTGCGCTTGCGATCCGGGTCAACATTGGCAATGTTTCCATTGCTATAGGGGGCGATGTGGACGTTGTGCAGCCACACCTCGCCACCGCGAATAAGAGCGAAGCAATCGGTTAGCTGGCAGTTGTTCTCGCGCAGCGAACGCACCTCGGTGCCCGTCAACTCGATGCCAGCTTCGTAGGTTTCCAGAATTTCGTATTCGTGAAGCGCGCGCCGGTTCTTAGCTATGGGCCTTCGATCGCGTTTCTTCGTATTCCATTCAGCCATTACCAATACTCCTTGGTGCGCTTGCGGCGCCGTTTCTTTTCGGGACGGAAGTCAAGCGTGAGCTGACCGTCGAGCGCCTCGCTTTTCGCGGTCTTCTTCTCGACTTTCTCGATATTCCACGATGCGGCATCTTTTCCAAACGTTTCGAGCATCTTCAATCGGGCATCGCGCAAATTGTCCTTCGTGTTGGCGCGCGCGTCGCTTTCGAACTCAAACACTCCGGCACCACGCACGTCGGCGGCAGCGGGAGATTTGTAATGGGCTAGGTAGGTCGTCATGGCGCTCGGCAATCCTTTCGTTTTCACGAGAAATCATACCATGCGTCACAGCGCTGCAAAGAAACGCCAGACACCTAAAAACTCGTCCTTGGACACGGAGTTACCGAACATGGGGCAAAGCGCAACCGCACCATCCCAAAAGCCGAACGCGTCCTTGCAAATAGGCTGAATGACGTGAGGTCTTCGTGAATATTGGTTACAAATTCCTTGCCAATTGCCGATTGCCAGAAGACAGATTAAAGTGTAGATACGATACTAACCAAAACACAAGTTTCAACCGAATAGCGACACGAGGCAGAAACGCAGAATGGCTAAGAAAAAAACAATCGGCAAGCACTCGCAAGGGGCGATCGCCGCAAACAAGCAGACTACGAGCAACGGCGCCAAGCAAATGGCGGACGAACACGTGCAGGACATTCCAGAAGGCGAGCAGGCTGCTCTCTCGGATTCGCCAACGCAGGCCTTGGGAGCCCAGGAAACCGTCGCGCTTCCCACCGCCCAAACGCAGGCGATCCCGGTTCAATCGGATGCCCAACCCACTATCGCCATGACGCCGGCCGCGAACGCTCCAGCGCAAGACGACGTCGAAGACCCGCTCGCTGGCTTCGACGTCAAGGCGGGAGGGGCCCCGCTCGAGCCAACCCCCGTACCCGTCATGTCCTACGAAGCGGCCAAGCTCCCGGACATACCCCAGAAAAAGGACCGCCGCGGCATGAAGGCGTTCATCATCACGTTCGTCGTGCTTGCATGCGTTCTCGCGGCTGTGTACACCGGCGTTGCGCTCATGTTCTCCGGGCAGTTCATGCCCAACACGCGCATAGCCGGCCTGGATATCTCGATGAAGCAGGACGGCGAGGTCATCGAGATGCTCGACACCATACCTTCCAACTACACGCTCGACATCGTGGGCGACAAGTTCTCGATGCGTGCGACGGGCGACGAAATCGGCATGAAAATCGATTCGCAGGCGATCGTCGACGCCATACACG
>CAMPAJ010000078.1 GCA_946631805.1 uncultured Eggerthellaceae bacterium | reverse complement strand
CGATACGATCGTCATCTGCACGTGCTCGGCCGTCATGATCATGATCTTCGTGCAGAACCCGGAAAACATGGCGCTTACTCCCTTCGGCGGCAATGGCGCCGACGACGCGCTCACCAACATGCCGCTCGTGCAGCAGACCATGCTGTTTGCATTCGGCGATCTGGGCATCGTTTTCATGACCATCGCCATCTTCGCGTTCGCGTTCTCGAGCCTCGTCGGCAATTACTTCTACGCCGAGCAGAACTTCAAGTTCATCACGCAGAGCCAGCCGGCGCTGTACGTGTTCCGCATCGTGTGCGCCATCGTCGTGTTCTTCGGCGCGCAGTCCAATTTGACGCTTGCCTGGAACCTCGCCGATATCTTCATGGGCATCGAGGCCGTCATCAACATCGTCGTCATCCTCATCCTGGGCAAGTGGGCGTTCGCGGCCCTTGAGGATTACAAGGCGCAGAAACGTCAGGGTCTCGACCCGGTGTTCGTCGCGTCGAGCATTCCGGGCATGCCCGCTACCGAGTGCTGGCACGAGACCCGAGAAGAGCTGCCCACCATCGACGACGGCATCGCGTTCAGCCATATGAGCGATTAGCGGTTGCGTCTTTTTACAGGCGTCTTTAACAGCTTATATACGAACGGGCCCCGCATGGGGCCCGTTTTTTACGGCAGTAGCCGTCTTGAAGCGCTTTGATGTGGACCATTTTCAGCGAATGTGGGATGGAAATGACAAAAAATCGGTTTTCAGAGACATATCATTCGGTGTTGGCTTTTGGCCATCAGGGATAATGCTGCGGCTTCCGCGCAACGCAAAAAAGCCCTTTATGACTCACCAGGCAAAATGTTCATGATCTTTCATGATGTTGTCTCTGAAAACGAAAAATTGTCATTTTGAGCGCGCCGAAGCGAAAATAGAGGCTCAAATGAGTCGCAGAACGTTCCGGCAGCTCATTTTCGGGCCGCTCTGAAGTTCACGACGTGATGCATTTGGGTTCGGTGCCGTTGACCCCCGATTTGAAGGGCGAGCTTTTGCCCGACTGAGGGCTGCGTGCGCTTGTTAGCCCTTGTCCTATAATAGATACATGTAACTGGAAGGAAGTTCATATGGATGCAAAAACAATCGTTGTTGATTTCGACAACACGATGGGGGTGCCCGGGAAGGACACCGATGATGGCCTGGCCTTGTTGTACCTGTTGGGTTGCGACGACGCAGACGTTATAGGCGTGTGCACGACGTTCGGTAACTCCACGATCGACATCGTCCACGACAACACGCGCACGATGCTCGACGAAATGAAGCTTGACGTGCCGCTGTACAAGGGCGCTGCTTCTGCAGAGGACCCCGATAGCGAGGCAGCCCGATTCTTGGCGCGCACCGCAGCCGAGAACCCGGGTCAGGTGCATGTCGTGGCCTTGGGCTCGCTCACGAACTTGCGTGGCGCACTTGCCGTCGACCCCCGATTCTTCGATAACCTCGCGAGCGTCACCATTATGGGCGGCTATACGGAAAGCCTCCCTTTCAATGGGTTTTTCATCGACGAGCTTAACACGTCGTGCGATCCCGATGCCATTTACGAGCTGCTGGCCGCCTCCAATGTGGGCAAGCCGCAAGCGCCCGGGTGCCCCGTGAGCGCGGCGACGGCGCAGATTTGCCTGCCCGCGACGTTCACCCGCGCGGCCTTCGATGCCGAATTCGGCACGGGGTCCTGGGTCATGCGCGCGTGCAGCTCGTGGTTCCGTAACATGGAGGAGCAGTTCAACTGGCCGCATGCAGTGTGCTGGGATGTCGTGGCTGCCGCGATGCTCATGCAGCCGGAATTGTTCGAGCCTTCGACGATGGATGTAACGCTGTATCGGCGTTTCTTGTCCGTAGGCTATTTCGAGGCGGCGCCAGAGGGAGCGCCCCGGGCAACGATCAACGTGCCCCAAATCATCGACGGCGAGGCGTTCGTCGCAGCGGTGTTCGAGAAGTGGCATGCGGGCCTGGCGCGTTTGGGCTTGGAAGGACGGTAGCGCATGGCGGATGTGCCGTTCGAAGTTACAGCCGATATCGCAACGGATTACCTCAGGCGAAATCGAGCTCTTCACGAGGCGCTCGAAATCGAGTCCGGCGATGCCGACGCGTTGTTGGCCAAGCCCTTGCAGCAGGGCGAGCATAATGCGAATTTCACGTTCCATCATCCGTCTACGGGCGCCAAACTCGTCCTGCGCGTGAACTACTCAAGCCAAATGGGGCTCGACGACCAGATAGGATACGAGTACCGGGCGCTCGAGTATCTGCAGCCGAGCGGCCGCGTGCCGAGGCCACGCTTCCTCGACGATTCGAAGCAGCTCTACGGACATGGCGCCCTGGTCATGGATTTCTGCGTGGGCGAATGGCTCGATTACGAGGTGCCGCGCCACATGCAGGAGGCGGCAGCCATGTTGGCGGACATCCACGCAGTGCCGGTGGACGACAGTTGCCCCTTGCAAAGACCCTGCGATCCGCTGCATGCGCAAATCGACACATGCGCAACGTTTCTGGCTAACTACAAATCGTCGTCATTGGCCGACGATTGGGTCGTGCGCGAACTCGAGCGCATGATGGCGCTGGGGAGGCGCGCGCTTGAAGCCCCGTTCGATCCCGCCGATAGCTCTCATGTGCTGAATACCGAAGCAGTCGCCGTGCATTTCCTGATACCCGAGGACGGCACAGCTGGCAGCATGGTCGACTGGGAAAAGCCCATAGTCGGCGAGGTCGCGCAAGACGTCGCGTACTTTTTGTCGCCCACGACCACGATTTGGGATACGGAATACGTGTTCTCGATGGAAGAGCGTTCGGCGTTTCTCCGAATGTATTGGGGGCAGGTGTCGGGTCGTTTCGATGAAGGGAGTTTCGAACAGCGTTACGACGCCTACGTGAAGTCTAACTGCCTCATAGGCTTGACTTGGTCCGCAAACGCTTGGGTTGAGTATCACGATCCAGCGCGCCCGCTGAAGAACGAGAAGACCTACGAGAAGCTCAAGCAATACCTGAGCCGCGATTTCATCGAGCAGTGCTGCGACATCTGTTTCTAGGCGGCGTTGGGAAGGTGTTGGCGTTAGCTGCAAACGCGGACACCTTACGACGCGGCGCTGTTGACGGGCCTCGACTCGACTGCGCAGATGCGGCTAGGCCAAGAGGTCGAAGACGAGCTTAATGGCAAACAGTACCAGCACGACGAGCATGATGGGGCGGGCGATTTTTGAGCCGGCGGACGAGAACGCGCCGGAACCTAAGTAGTTGCCGGCTATGTTGAAGATGCCGGCAGCGATTCCGAGTGGCAGCAAGACGGCACCGTTGACCAGGAACACGACAAGCGCTGCGGCGTTGGTCGAAAGATTGATGGCCTTCGTGGTACCGGCTGCCGTGCGCACGTCCTGATGCCCGAGCGCCGTGAGCAGCAACATGAGGAACGTTCCCGTCCCCGGGCCGTAGAATCCATCGTACACGCCTATGGCCAGCGCCGATGCGGCCGTGATGGCGAGTCCCTTGCGCTTGGGCAACGGATCGTCGGAAAAGGCGTCGAGGTTTTTGGTGCGCAGCACGAAGAACGCGATGATGGGCAGGGCGACGAGCATGATGATCTTGATGATGGCGTCGTCGGCCATGAGCGCCAAATTGCTGCCACCCCATGATCCCAGAAGTCCGCACGTTACGCCCACGGCCACGAATGCCTTGACCATGTAGCCGTTGATGGCATAGCGGATCGTGGCGATGGTCGTTCCCATCGTGGAGCTGAGCTTGTTGGTGGCAATGGCGTTATGCACGGGCAAGCCTGCGAACACGAAAGCGGGCAACGAGATGAGACCGCCTCCGCCCGCGATGGAATCGACGAAGCCTGCGATGAAGGCGAGCGGGCATACTATGAGGAATTCCATTGCGTCCTCCATGGCAGGTCAAAGGGGTGCAGCACATGCTATCACATGGGTGCCTGGGAATTTACCCCTGAAACGAGTCTTTCACATCCGTTTTGGCTACCGTTCGCACTGGCCTTTAGGCCGATTGCCCTGTTCGGGAGAGTGGTGGGGCTGTTCGCTTGGCTTCGACTAACCCATCCCATCGCTCCCGGAGCCCTGGGCGGTGTGAGGCCTTTTGCCATCTCCTAGCAGTTTGCTTTGTTGACTTGGATTCTCGAAACGCGAAAATCGACTACGTAACAAGCCGCATTTTGAAAGAGAGGGACATCATGAAACTTGCAATTCCAAGCGAAACTGCAGATGGCTTGGCTGCTACGCGCAGCGGCCATTTTGGGCACACGCCGTATTTCACGGTCGTGGAGTACGACGAGGCCATGAACATCGTCGGGGCCGAGCCGGTGAAGAACGTCGACCATGACCAATACGGTTGCGGAGGCGTCATCGAGTATGTGCTGGGTCTGGGCGTAGACGGCATTCTGACGGTCGGCATGGGGCGCCCGCCGCTGATGCGCTTCACGCAGAACGGCGTCATCGTGTACTCGGAGCGCTACACTCCCAACGTCGGCGATGTGGCCAAGCTCTTCGCCGAGGGCAAAGTCGAGCGCATGTCCCCCGAAGAGGCATGCAATCACGAGCATCACTAAGCTCGAGCTCATCTTTTGACGCAGCGATCGGCTCATTTCGGGCTGCCTCCTATTTCTCGGGCATGGGAAACAGGGGCAGCCCGTTGAGCGGTTCGTGCTTTTTCGCATAGAAGGGCGGGAAGGCCAGACGGGGCTTCGTCCTTCGCAGATAGGAGCCGATGCCCATTGCGCCTAAGGCCAGTCGGCTTCGATTGCCTATGCAGATGCCGAAACCGCCAAATACGCGCTATAATAGCGCCTCGCGTCACAAGTGGGAGGTTTGCATGGTGGAAGAGAACAAGGTGGCCGGTCCTGTGGGGCAGGGGAAGATATCGGGCCTGTTGCCCGTCGGGGTGTTTCTGCTTTTGTTCATAGGCAGCGGCGTCATCCTCAACGATTTCTACGCCATGCCGGCGATCGTCGCGTTTCTTGCCGCATTGGCCGTGGCGTTCGTCCAGAACCCAAAACGGTCGTTCGAGGACAAGCTGCAGAGCGTCGTCGCGAGCATGGGCCAGTCCAACGTCATGATCATGTGCCTCGTGTTCGTCCTGGCCGGTGCTTTCACCGGCTCGGTGAGCGCAGCCGGCGGCGTCGACAGCACCGTTAACTTCGCACTGTCCGTGCTTCCGAGCGGCATCGTGTTGCCGGGGCTGTTCCTTATCGCGTGTTTCATATCGCTTTCGATGGGCACGTCGGTGGGCACTATCGCCGCGCTCGCGCCCATCGCGATTGGCATTTCGCTGAAAACGGGCCTGGCCGGCCCCCTGTGCCTGGGAGCCATCGTCGGCGGTGCGATGTTCGGCGACAACTTGTCGGTCATTTCGGATACGACCATCGCCGCCACGCGCACGCAGGGTTGCGAGATGCAGGACAAGTTCCGCGAGAACTTCAAGATAGCGCTGCCTGCGGCCGTCGTCGCGTTCGTCGTGTTTGCCGCCATCGGTTTCGGGAGCGATTACCATATCGAGGGCGACCTCGAGTACAACCTATGGCAGGTATTGCCCTACGTTGCCGTCCTGGTGGCTGCGCTCGCCGGCGTCAATGTGTTCGTGGTGCTCGTGGGCGGCACGGTGCTCGCCTGCATCGTGGGCGTGGCATTGGGCACCATCCAGCCCGATTCCATCGCTACGGTCATCTTCAGCGGCCCAGATGGGGGCGGCGGCATCATGGCCATGTACGACATCACCGTCATCAGCATGGTGTGTGCGGGCATCATCGGCCTGGTCAAGGACAACGGCGGCATCGACTTCATCCTCAATGCCATCCGCGCCCGCGTGAAGGGCCCCAAAGGGGCGCAGGTCGGCATCGCCGTCTTGGCGCTGCTCGTTGACGCATGCACGGCCAACAACACCGTGGCAATCGTCATGGCGGGGCCCATCGCGCGCGACATCGCCGAAGAGTACGACGTGAGTCCCAAGCGCACCGCCAGCATCATCGACATCTTCGCCTCGGTCATGCAGGGCATCATCCCGTACGGCGCGCAGCTGCTGGTGGCGGCGGGCATCGCCGGGCTGACCCGCGTGTCGCTGATGCCGTTTCTGATCTACCCGTACGTGCTGCTGGTAGTGGTCATCGCCGACATCGTGCGGGGGAAGGGCTGACGGAATCTTCATCCGAGGAGGTGGTTCGTGGTGAAACTGAAACGCAGGATCACGTTCAATTCACCGGTGGTGTTAAGCTTTCTGGCCATCTGCCTGCTGGCCACGCTGCTGGGGCAGCTGACGGGCGATAAGAGCACGTACGCGGTGTTCATGACGTACCGGTCATCTCTTCTGTCGCCCATGACGTATGTGCGGCTGTTCACGCACGTGTTCGGCCATGCCGGGTGGTCTCATTTCATCGGCAACTCCACCTACATCCTGCTGCTCGGGCCCATGCTGGAAGAAAAGTACGGCTCGAAGGAGATGGTGGAGATCATCGCCGTCACCGCGGTGGTGACCGGCCTGGTGAATGCCATCTTTTTCCCGCACGTGGCGCTCTGCGGCGCCAGCGGGGTGTGCTTTGCGTTCATTCTGCTGACGTCACTGGTCAGCTTCAAGGAAGGCGAACTGCCGCTGACCTTCATCCTGGTGGTCATCTTTTTCCTGGGCCAGCAGGTGTACGATATGTTCTTTGTGGAGGACAACGTCTCCAACCTGTCGCACATCCTGGGCGGCATCGTGGGGAGCGCGAGCGGCTTTGTGTTAAACAGCGGGAAAGGAAAGGGGAAGGCATCATGAAGCAGGTGAGGTACGCGGGCATGGACCGGAGCCTTTCGGAGGTCGGTCTGGGCACGGCCAAGTTCGGCTCCGCGGTTTCAAAGGACGAGGCGTTTGCCATTCTGGACGCCTTTGTGGATGCGGGCGGCACGCTCATCGACACCGCGCACGTCTACGGCGGCGGGCAGCCGCACGAGAAAAGCGTGTGCGAGGAGACCGTGGGCAAGTGGATGGCCTCGCGCCGGGCGTGGCACAAGGTGATCATTGCGGGGAAGGGCGGCCATCCGGCGTTTGACTTTAAAACCCGCACCATGGGCCCCTCGCGGGTGACGCCGGCGGAGCTGCGCCGTGATCTGGACCGGACGCTCTTAAGCCTGGATACGGACACGGTGGACATTTACTTCCCGCACCGGGATGACCCCTCGGTGCCGGTGGAGGAGATCCTGGGATTTTTGCAGGAGCAGGTGCGCGAAGGGAAGATCCGGTATTACGGGTGCTCCAACTGGTCGGTGCCGCGCATGCGGGCGGCGGCCGCCTGCGCCTCGGCCTACGGGCTGACGGGGTTTGTGTGCAGCCAGATCGAGGCGCCGCTGGCCAAAGTGAACGAAGCGCACCTGACTTCCATGAACATGACCGGGCTGGATGCGGAAACGCTTGCCTGGCACGAGCAGACAGGCATGGGCCTTATGACGGCGGTCACGCTGGCAAGTGGGAATTTCCACC